>DAHUXU010000156.1 GCA_027307005.1 Gemmatimonadota bacterium | reverse complement strand
GTTGCCGGCACAGGCACGAACGTATTTCCCGCTTGGGGATTGGGGATGTTGCTGCGACTTGCGGCGCTTGCCGTGATGGGATTCTGGTTGGTGCGGGCGTTGGGGCTGCGCGCCGAGCCGGCGCTTCTCAGTTTGGCGACGTTTTTCTTCGTGACGACGTTGGTCGAACCACTGCTTCTGAGACGATGACTTTTAGTTCGCTCGTCCTTGCGCTCGCGTGCATGGCGGCGCCCGCCGCGATCTGTGCTCAGGGCGCGGCGCCAAACGCCGCTCCGGCGCACCAGATCCACGTGGGACCTCGCGGCGACCGCCTCATGGGAGCTCAGGGATCGGCGGACATCATCATGCCGCACATCACGGACTCGCACACGATCGAGCTGCCGTTCGGGTATGCGTGGGAAATTCCGCGGTGGAAGCCGGTGCGCATCGGGTCGGTCGTCATCGATTTTTCGATCACCAAGCATGTCGTCATGCTGCTCGTCGCGGCGATCCTGTGCATGGTCGTATTGATCCCGGCGGCGATTGCGCACGAGCGGCACACGACGGAGCGCGGGTCGCCGAAGGGTTTTGCGACCGGCATCGAAGCCGTGGTGCTCTACATCCGTAACGACGTCGTGCTGGCGAACGTCGGGCCGCACGGCAACGCATTCGTGCCATTCGGGCTCACGCTCTTCTTCTTCATTCTGTTCGCGAATCTGCTGGGCCTGGTGCCTTACGGATCGACGGCCACGGGCAACATCTCGGTGACGGGAATGCTGGCGATCATCACGTTCGTGGTGGTCGAAGCGACGGGTATCAAGACGCAGGGGTGGCGGTATCTGCGCACGATTTTCTATGTGCCGCCCAAAGAAATTCCGTTCGTGATGAAGCTGTTCATGGTGCCCATCATGACGGTCGTCGAGATCATCGGCAAATTCACGAAGCCGTTCGCGCTGGCGGTTCGGTTGTTCGCGAACATGACGGCGGGTCACGTGGTGTTGTTGGCGCTGATCAGCCTCATCTTCACGTTCGCGAGCTACTGGGTGGGCATTCCGTCGGTGCTGATGGGCGTAGGCAGCAGCCTGCTCGAGATTTTCGTGGCATTCCTGCAGGCGTACATCTTCACGATTTTGTCCTGCGTGTTCATCGGGCTCATTCGGTCCGAGGCGCATTAGCAGGCATTGGTGTTTGGACGCCTGCGGCGGTGCTCCAGCCGCAGGTTGGTACCCGGTCGAGCGACCTGGGGAAGCTCGTTGAGGCCCGGGCCTCGGCGACGAGCGGCGGCGGCGCGGTGAGGCCGACGCGGAGCGAGGGTCAGTCAACGGAACGGAGAACATCGATGATCCACATGTTCGCACTCTTGCAGGCCGCCGGGTCGTTCTCACGCGAGTACGCGGGTGCGTGGGCAATGTTAGGCGCCGGCGTCGGTGCAGGTTTGGCGACGATCGGTGCCGGTATCGGCATCGGGCGCATCGGCGGACAGGTTGCCGATGGCATCGCACGGCAGCCCGAAGCATCGGGCTCGATTCAGACGGCGGGGTTGATTCTCGCCGCGCTCATCGAGGGCGTGGCCCTGTTCGCGGTCGTCGTCGCGTTCGTCATTCAGAACAAGTTCGCGTTCTAGCGTTCAACCGGCATCGGGAGCCCGGGCTTCCGATGCGGTTTCACTCTTCGGGGATCGTACTCATGCGCACGTCGCTGGCCGCCTGCGTCCTCATGTTAGGCAACGCGCTGCCGCTTGCAGCCCAGCAGCAGCACGCGGAGCCGCCGAAGCTGCTGACCGCGAACGGCGGTTTGATGTTCTGGACGCTGATCATCTTCATCGTCGTGCTGATCGTGCTGACGAAGTTCGCGTTCAAGCCGATCACGCGGGCCGTCGAGGCGCGTGAGCAAGCGCTGGAAGATGCGATCGAGAACGCGAAGCGGGATCGTGAGGAAGCGGCGAAGCTGCTCGAGGAGCACAAGCGGCTCGTTGCTCAGGCGCACGCCGATGCCCAACGCTTCATCGCCGAGGGTCGTGTCGCAGGTGAGAAGGTGCGCACGGAGATCGTGGAGCAGGCGCATCGCGAGCAGCAGCAGGTGATGGAGCGCGCGCGCCAGGAGATCGAGACCGAGCGTCAGCAGGCGATGGTGGAGCTGCGGCGCGATACGGTGAATCTCGCCGTGCGGAGCGCGAG
>DAHUXU010000119.1 GCA_027307005.1 Gemmatimonadota bacterium | reverse complement strand
ACGATGCCGATACGCAGGGCGGCGCGGACGTGCCTGCGGAGCGCGGCGAAACGCCGGCAACCGCCGATCCTGCGGATCCGGGAGAGTCGGCGGCCCTGCCCGCGAACGAGGACAAGTGACGACCCTCACCGTACGTCTGCGCGATCGTGCTTACCCGATCCACATCGGTTCGGGGCTGCTGGCGCGGGCCGGCGAGCTGCTCGCAACTGAGCCGCGCACGCGCATGGTGATCGTGACCAATGCCGTCGTTGCGTCCCACCACCTGGCACCGCTCAAGGCGTCGCTGCGCGATCGCGGCGCGCAGGTCGACGTCGTCCTGCTGCCCGACGGCGAAGCGCACAAGAACCTGTCGACGCTGAACGACCTGCTCACGCGGCTGCTCGAGCTGCGCGCCGAGCGCGGGACGACGCTGATCGCGCTCGGCGGCGGCGTCATCGGCGACATCGCCGGCTTCGCTGCCGCGGTCTACCAGCGCGGCATGCCTTTCGTGCAGGTGCCGACGACGCTGTTGGCCCAGGTCGATTCGTCGGTCGGCGGCAAGACCGGCGTCAACCATCCACTGGGCAAGAACATGATCGGCGCATTCTGGCAGCCGCGCGCCGTGCTGATCGATACCGACTGCCTCGCGACGCTGCCCGACCGCGAATTGCGTGCGGGTCTCGCCGAGGTGATCAAGTACGGGGCGATCCGCGACGCCGGGTTCTTCGCGTGGCTCGAGGCGAACATGCCCGCGCTGCTCGCAAAGGACACCGCAGCGCTGGCGCACGCGATCCATCGCAGCTGCGAGATCAAGGCCGCGATCGTCGCCGCCGACGAGCGTGAATCGGGCGAGCGCGCATTGCTCAACTTCGGCCACACCTTCGGCCACGCGATCGAGGCCGCGCAGGGTTACGGCGCGTGGCTGCACGGCGAGGCGGTCGCGGCGGGAATGGTCTGCGCGGCGCGGCTCTCCGAGCGCATCTGCGGCTTCGATTCGGCAGCGACGCGGCGGCTGTCCACGCTCGTCGCGGCGGCCGGGCTGCCGGTCGCGCCCCCGAAGATCGCCAGCGAGCGCTGGCTGGAGCTGATGCGCCGCGACAAGAAGGTCGAGGGCGGCGCAATGCGCTTCGTGCTCCTCGCCGCGCTGGGGCGTGCGCTGGTTCGCGCCGACGTCGCGGACGCCGACGTCGGCGCCAGCATCGCCTGAATCGGGCAGCGGCCGCGCCGCCGGGCGATCCCCGCACCGGGCGTGGCACGCCGCTCCGTCGCTCCCGATGATGCTGCCCGAATGACAACGGCGCCCGAAGGCGCCGTTGCTCACTCCCGCGAGGATCCGCTGCCCGTCACGGTGCGCAGTAGATGTTCTCGATGTCGAGTTGTTGGGGCGTGGTGCCGTCGCCGAAGGTCAGGGTCACCGTCGTATTCGGCGTCAAGTTGGATGCGGCCAGGATCGCCGGCGCGGTCGTCATGCTTCCAGACGGCACGAACGTCACGTTCGGATCGGACGCGACCACGCTGAACGGCGTCGTGCCGGTGAGGGTGAACCTGAACGTGGTGCCGGTGCAATTGACCTTCACGCTCGTCGAGCCGTCGCTCTGGTTCGGTATGACGCGGAACGGGACCGTGGTTGGCGGCGGCGCTGCCGTGCCCGGCACATTGCTGACCGTCGGTGGCGACAGCAGCGTGCGGCCGGTTGCGTCGGTGATCGCGAAGGTCATGCCGGTGAAGCAGGTCCCGTTGGGCGTCACCGTGAAGCCCGCGCCGCTCCTTTGCACGGGAACCCCGGCCAGCGCGACGTCGTTGGGGAACGTCGCCGCGACCGTGTAGGGCGGCGTGCCGCCGAAGATGTAGAACGTCGCGTGGCTGCCGGCATTGCAAGTCGCGGTGTCGGGGCCGTTGAACGTCGTGGTGCCGGTCGGAATGACCGACAGCACCGCGCTGCCGTTGATGTACTGCGCGATCGTGAACTGGCCGACGACGTTGCTGCCGCTGGTGACGTCGGTTGCGCGGATCGATGCGATCTGCGTCGCCGCCGTCGTCGGGACGAGCAGCCTCACCGTCGCGTTGCCGTTCTGGTCGCTGGTGACCGTCAGCGTCTGGACCGACGCCTGTCCGGGCGGCGA
>DAHUXU010000082.1 GCA_027307005.1 Gemmatimonadota bacterium | reverse complement strand
CGTTGGCGCCCGAAGAATTTCGGCAAGATGTGCGTGCATCCAAGGCCGTGCTCGAAGATGTGTGTGGTACCGCCGTCTGGGGATTCCGCGCGCCCAACTTTTCGATTCGCCCCGGTTGCGAGTGGGCGTTCGACGTCTTACTCGAAGAGGGATTCCGTTACGATTCGAGTTTGTTTCCCATTCGCCGTCCAGGATACGGCTATCGCGCCGCGCCGGTCGTGCCGCACAAGGTGCATCGCGCGTCGGGAACATTGTGCGAGCTGCCGTTGGCCACGACGACGTGGCGCGGCGCGCGCATACCGGCGGCCGGCGGTGCGTACCTTCGGCATCTGCCGTTCAGCGTCATTCGCCACTGTTTCCGTGAGCACACGTACACCGGCGTTCCGGCCACGTTCTATGTGCATCCGTGGGAGCTCGATCCTGATCAGCCGCGTCTCCCCGTTGGATGGATCACGAAAGCGCGCCACTACGGTGGACTCGCGCGCACGCGTCCGCGTATGGAGCAGCTGCTCGCCGAATTTCGCTTCACGACGGCGGCGCGATGCCTGAAGCTGCCGCCTCCCGCAATACGGACGTTGAACGCCAGGGTCTCGAATCTGGCCGACTGAGCATCGTCGTCGACACATTCTCGGGGCCGGCGAACGAGTGGGACGCGTTCGTCAGGACCGCCGATGGCTGGACGCATTTTCACCTCCATGGATGGAAGACGGTCATCGAGCGCGTGTTCGGCCACGAGTGCATCTACCTCGCGGCACGGGACGCGGCATCGCGCATCGCCGGTGTGCTGCCGCTGGTGCGCGTCCGCAGCCGTCTGTTCGGGCACTACCTGGTCTCGATGCCGTTCCTCAACTATGGTGGTCCGTTAGGCAGTGACGAGGCGATCCGCGCGCTGGCCCTGCGCGCCGAGGAGATCGCGCGGCAGGACGGCGTTTCGCTGCTCGAGCTGCGCAGCCGGCGCGCGCTGCCGGTCGACATGCCGGTCTCGCACCGGAAAATCACGGTGCTGCTCGATCTGCCGACGGGGTCCGCCGCGCTCTGGAACAAACTGCCGGCAAAGGTTCGCAGCCAGGTACGGCGGCCGCAGAAGGAAGGCGTCACCGTGTCCTTCGGTCCCGAGCAATGCGCGCCGTTCTTCGCGGTCTTCGCCCATCACATGCGCGAGTTAGGCACGCCCACGCAGCCGCGGCGCCTGTTCGAGGCGATCGCCGAGCAATTCGGCAGCGACGTATGGTTCGCGTGCGCGTATCTCTCGAATCGTCCCGTGGCGGCGGGCTGCGCATTCCGCTGGGGCAGCGAGCTCGAGATGACGTGGGCGTCGTCGCTCAGCGCGCACAACCGCGTCTCGCCGAACATGCTCCTCTACTGGAGCTTCATGGAGCGAGCAACAGACGACGGCGCGTCGGTGTTCAACTTCGGTCGCTGCTCGCCGGAATCGGGTACGCACCGCTTCAAGCGCCAATGGGGAACGCGCGATGAGACGCTGTGGTGGTACACGCGCGCGGGTGGCGCCGTGGGCAAGACGCCGTCGCCCGATGATCCCGGCTACTCGTGGGGACCGCGCGTGTGGAAGCATTTGCCGACGCCTGTCGCGACGGCCCTCGGCCCGCGCATCGCGCGACTGATTCCGTGATTCGACGCCAGTTGCCCGTGTCGTCACCGCTCGCGGCGTCCTCGCTCGCGGCGGCGGTGTGGCCGGCGCTCGTGCGCCGCACCGGTCGGGTGCTCACCGCGGCCGCCCTGGTGCGCGAGACGTTCGGCACGCCGCAGGTGGCGCTCACGGACAGCGGCACGTCGGCGTTGGTCCTCGCGCTGCGCATCGCGGTCGGTGAGCGCGGCGTGGTCGCGATGCCGGCCTACGCCTGCGTCGACCTCGCCGCGGCGGCGCGGTTCGCCCGCGTGAGCGTGCACCTCTACGACATCGATCCGCGCACGCTCGGCCCGGATCTCGACTCGGTCGCTGCTGCGTTAGGCCGCGGGGCGCGCGCGGTCGTCGTCGCCCACCTGTACGGGTTCCCGGCCGATGTCCCGGCGGTCCGGGCGCTCGCCGCGCCGCACGGCGCGGCGGTGATCGAAGACGCCGCGCAAGCCGCCGGCGGAACGCTGCGCGGTCGTCCGTTAGGCACGTACGGCGCGCTCTCGGTGCTGAGCTTCGGCCGCGGCAAGGGCACCACGGGCGGCCACGGCGGCGCGCTGCTCGTCCACGACGCGGTGCACGACGCCGCCTTCGCCGCCGAGCTCGCTGCGTTAGGCAGGCCCAGGCGGGGCTGGAGCGACCTCGCCGCCGCCACCGCCCAGTGGGCGCTCGGCCGCCCGTCGCTCTACGGCATCCCGGCGGCCATCCCGTCGCTCAAGTTAGGCGAAATGGTGTACCGGCCGGCGCATCGCCCCCGGTCGCTCTCTGCCGCCGCCGCGGCGCTCGTCGCCCGCGCCATGCGCGCCGCGCCCCTCGAAGTCGCGGCCCGACAACGCAACGCCGCCGCCCTCGCCATTGCCGCCGACGAAGGCGGTGACATCGAGGCGATCCGCACCATACCCGGCGCCGTCAGCGGCATGCTCCGATTCCCCATCACCGACACCGGCGCGCGCGTCGAGCGCCCGGAGCTCGGCGTTCTCCGCGGATACCCGCGCACGCTGCGCCAGGAACCCCAGGCCCAGCGCTGCCTCGAGCCCGGCCCCGATCTCCCGGGCGCAGAGGAGCTTCGCCGCACCCTGTTCACGCTGCCCACGCACAGCCGCGTCACCCGCCGCGATCTCGAAGCCATGATCGACTGGCTGCGCGTGCCGATGAAGGTGCTCGCACCCGTGCTCAGCGAGGCAGCGGCATCGGCGGGCGCCGGCGGTCCGCCCTGGCGGCGCGGACGAAGAGCATGACCGCCGGTCGCATCCCGATGCACCAGCATCGACGCGGCCGAGGCATCGAGAGGCGCCCGCAGGAGATCGAACTGGCCGCCCGATCAGTCGCGCGGCTTCATTGATGCGCTACGTTGCATCGGTCAGACGATTGGACCGAGCGCCGCGTTAGGAATCTCACAAGATGCGAGCGATCGTCGCACGCGCCGCGTGCGGCGGAAACGACGCCTTCAAGTGACTCGTCCGAAGTGAGCAATTCACACATTCGGAGGAGCAGTGGTGTCATCGCATCGTCGGTGCATCCGCGCGTGCGCGCCGATGGCCGTCGCCCTCGTGCTCGCGTCGTGCGTCGACAATTCGGCACTCGTCGACGTTCCGCAGACACCGGGACCGTCGCCCGTCAAGTGGGTGCTCATCACGCCCGGCGCCGCGCAGATTGCCCCCGGCAAGAACGTCGCGCTGCAAGTCGAACTGCAGGACGGCGCCGGTAGAGACCTCTCCGGACAACCCGTGAAATGGTCGTCGTCCGACACGACGATCGCCAGCGTCGACACCACCGGCACCGTCACGGCGCGCAAGGTCGGTATGGCACACATCATCGCGGCGTCGGGCCAAACGAGCGCCTATTCGGTCGTCTCGGTATCGACTGCGCCGCCGCCGCCGCTCTTCATCACGCTGAATCCGTCCTCCGTGAGCGTCCCGGTGGAAGGAGCCGCGCAGATCTTCGCCACGGTGAAGGATGCGTCGGGCAATGTCGTCACCACGGCACAGGTCGCGTGGACCTCCAACAATCCGTCGATCGCGAGCGTCTCGACCTCGGGTGAAGTGACGGGCGGCAACCCCGGATCCGCGGTCATCACAGCCACCGCCGGCAGCGGTCACTCGACGTCGACCGTGACGGTGACGCCTAACTCGACGGCGCCGCCGTCGTCGCCCCCGCCTCCACCGCCGCCGCCGGTGACGCCGCCGCCGTCACTCGCATCGCTGTACGACGACTACAGTGCCGTCTCGCCGCACTGGCGCCACGTCACGACGATGATGACGGACTTTTACTACGGCTGGACATCCGCCGAGCGCTCGTGGGCGGGTGCCCACTACGATCTCGCCATGTCGGGCGACGGCACCGCATGGCACGCGGCGAACCCGAATGTGCGTCACCTGCCGTACGCGCTCGAGTGGGCCACGGAGATCGACGGTGGCGGAGCCGGCACGGCGACGCAGTTCTACCTCGACATGAAGCAGTGGTACGCGGCGCACCCGCAGTACAACATCGAAACGGGCTTCCTGCACGTGCCTAACGCACCGGCGGACTCGGCGCACCGCCTGGTCGTCTTCAGATGGGGAACCCACAAGTGGCCCATCAACCCGGCCGATCCCGGCATGCGCGCCTACCAGGTCGATCGGCTCACCCGCATCGCGAGCGGCCACGAGGGAGTCTTCCTCGACGTCGAGGCGTCAGGCGATTTCATGCCGCAGATCGCGAAGTCGCAAGAGTACGCGGTGAGCGCAAACTATCAAACCGCGCACACCTCACTGCTCGCTGCGATCAAGCAGGCGTTCGGCTCGAAAATGCTGATGCTCAACACGTCGCAGTACACCTCGGCGCTCGACCTTGCCGACGCCGAGGCAGCCGGCGCGGTGCACCTGGAAAAGATGAACATGCCGCTTTCGTCGGATACGTACTTGCGCTGGCAGTGGTGTGAAACCCTGCTGTCTCACGGCGTCTTCGTGGACTTCGTGAGCACCTTGTCGAGCAGCGAAGAAGCGAGCTACTCGAACACCATTCCGCCCGGGAACTCACTCACCACGACGCAGCGACTCAAGCTGTGGGAGCTCGCGAGCTATTACATGGTCGTTCCGACGTCGCCGGACCTGATGGCTCTGCAGCTCGAGAACATGTGGAACCTGCCGTACTCACAGATCTGGACGCGGGCGCAGGAAGCCGACATCGGTCATCCGACCGGATCGCGCACCATCGTGACGCGCGGAAGGGACCCTGTCGGGCAGGGCTACACGCTGTACAGCCGCGACTTCGACCGCGCGCTGGTGCTGCTCAGGCACCAATCCGGGTATGGCACGCAGGTGTACAGTGATGCGAGTGCGGTCACGTTCCCGCTTCCTGCCGGCGAGACATGGCTCCCGCTGCACGCCGATGGCACCGTTGGCTCCGCGGTGACGAGCATCAAGCTTCGCAACTCCGAGGCGGCCATTCTGCTCAAGAAGAGCAGGGTCGAATAGCCAGGCTCTGTCCACGACTGCCCAAAGAAAAGTCGTCGCGTCCACCTCTGGATGCGGCGACTTTTTTTTGACGGCGCAGCGCCGAGACCCGCTCCGGGGCTCGAAAGTGTGGTCCCGAGACTACAATCAGCCTGTTTGCCAGTGTCAATGCCAGGGTTAGAATGGCACTGTATTAGCACTGCCTTCAGTGGTCTCCAGGCCCTCGTTCGATCCAGGTAGCCGCTCCGTCAATGGCGCATCCGCAAACCGTTCCTCCATACCCTCCGCCGATTCCGCCGGCTGCGTACCCGCCGGCGGCGGTGCCATGGCAGGAGCCGCCACCGGATCGGCTGCTCAAGGCGATCGGGTGGATGCTGTTTGCGTACATCTGGCGCCTCCAGGACGTCCTGCCGGTCCTCGGAAAGATTCAACTTCCATTGTTGGCTGCGGGTCTGGCGTTGGCGTTTTTCGTCACGTCGCGCCACCGGCTGCGGAGCGTCAAGCTCATTCGGTCGCGGCTTTTGTGGCTCACGGTGATCTTGTACGCGATCATGCTCATCGGGGTGCCGAGCAGCTTGTGGCCGGCGCGCAGCTTGAGTTTCGCCGTGAAGAGCCAGTCCGAGAACGTGGTGCTCATGTGTCTCGTCGCGGCCAGCGTCCGGAGCATGCGCGACATCGAATGGTTCGCCAAGATCAACCTGTACGGCGCACTGTTCTTTTCGACCATTGTGAGCCTGTTCTTCAGCGTTGGGCAGGATGGCCGGTTAGGCAATCTGGTGTACTACGACGCCAACGACTTCGCGCTCGTGATGGTGGTGACGATTCCGTTCGCGCTCTACTTGATGCGCGCCGGAAATGCGCGGCGATTGCGGTTGCTGGGACTCATCACGCTCGGCTTCATTCT
>DAHUXU010000080.1 GCA_027307005.1 Gemmatimonadota bacterium | reverse complement strand
CCTAACCAGAGCAGCCGCTGATTCACGACATCTTCGAGGATCGTGTAGCTTCCGCCGTCGGCCGGCAGACCGGCCGTCGACATTGCCGTCCACGTCCTGCCGAAATCGGTGGTCGCGTACGCGTGCGGACGATAGTCGTCGCGGCTGTGGCAATCGTACGTGAGGTACGCCGTCCCATCGGCAAACCGCGACGCGACGATCGTCGACACGAAGCAGTCCGTGGGAGCGCCTTTGGGAAAATTCGCCGTCACGTTCGCCCACGTCGTGCCCGTATCGCGCGACACCCACACCAGGCCGTCGTCGCTGCCCGTCCACAGAATGGCCGCGCTGCGCGGACTCTCGGCAATCGAAAACAGCGCATGATATGATGTATTCCCTTCTTCGGGCGCCGGGTGCTCGCGCGTCGCGCGCGTCATGTCCGGCCCGAGCACCTTCCAGTTGTCGCCGCGGTCGGTGAGGCGAATGAGATGGTTCGACCCGACGTACAACGTTGTGGGATCGTGCTGCGACAACAGCATCGGCGCGGTCCATCCCCAGGTGAACTCGTAGCCGCTTCCCTCGCCCGAATCCAGCGCCAGCGGTTTGATATCGTCCCGTTTGGACGTCCGCAGGTCGAGCCGCGACATGCTGCCGAACTGGTATTCGGCGTACACGGTGTACGGATCGTTCCACGGAATCTGGACCCACATCCCGTCGCCGCCTTCCACCGGATACCAATCCGCATCCGTCACGCCCAACGTATCGCGCGTCGCGCTCGGCCCGCACCACACGCCGTTGTCCTGCAGACCGCCGCAGATCCGGTACGGCGTCACCGAGCTGTCGACGATCACGGTATAGAACTGACCGATGGGCAGCTCCATGTGGGCCCACGCCTTGCCGCCATCGCGCGTCAGATACACGCCGCCGTCGTGGCCGAGCAGCATGTGATGGGCGTCGGCCGGATCGATCCACAGCGCGTGGTTGTCCACGTGCACGAGGTGCAGCGAATCCCGCGCGAACGTCTTGCCGCCATCCTTCGACTCGAGCATGGGAGAGAACAACACGTACACATGATCGGCGTTCGTCGGATCGGCGACGATCGCATCATAGTAGTAGTGCGGTACCGCTTGCAGATCGTTCACCTGCGTCCACGTCGCCCCATCATCGCTCGACCGGAACACGCCGCCGTAGCGCCCCTGCTGGGGATCGGTCACGCCTTCGTCCACCTGGATCATCGCGTACACGGTATGCGGGTCGGCGGCCGTCACCGACAACCCGATACGGCCCATGTTGCCGGTGGGCAGCCCGTTGTGCCGCGCCTGATCCGTTAGGCGCTGCCAGGTGCGACCGCCGTCCGCCGTGCGATAGATGCCGCTCCCGGCGCCGACGCCCTGCATGTGCGACCCGCCCCAGCGCACGCGATGCCACGCCGCGGCGTACAGCACGTCGGGATTCCCGGGCGCCATCACCAGGTCCACGAACCCCGTGCTGTCATCGACGAACAAGACTTTGCTCCACGTCGTCCCGCCATCGGTGGTCTTGAACACGCCGCGCTCTGCGTTAGTCCCCCACAGATGGCCGAGCGCCGCCACGTAGACGGTGTTGGGATCGCGCGGATCGATCACGATCTTCCCGATCGCCCTCGTGTCGGCGAGGCCCATGTGGTGCCACGTGCGTCCACCGTCCGTGGACTTGTGCACGCCGTTGCCCCACGACTGCGACCGCAGGCTGTTCTTTTCGCCGGTGCCCACCCACACCACGTTCGTGTCCGATGGCGCAACCTCGATGTCGCCGATGGTCGTGACGCCCAGCGAGTCGCCGACCTCGCGCCACGTGATGCCGTCGTTGCTCGTCTTCCACACGCCGCCGCCGGCAGCGCCAACGTACATCGTGTTGTGATATGGGGTCGGCACGGCGAACGCCGTCACGCGTCCGCTGTAGGCGGCCGGACCGATCGATCGCAGACTGAATCCGTGCAGAAATTCATCGAACGGCCCGGACGCAGCCGTGTCCGCTGGAGTTGGGCGCGACTGCCGTCGCGGTTTCTGTGCCGCCGCGGCAGATGCGCTCAGCAGTGCCGCGGCCAACACGACCGCACAACGCGTTGTGGTCATCGTTGTCGAATGGAGGAAAGGAGACGGGATCGGTGGCGGGAGAGTAATAGCGCCGTGCTCAGGCTCTTGCAACGCGCGCCCACCGATTCTCGGGCGTTCTCCACCGCCGGCGGTCGGCCTCTGGCCGGGAAGACCCTTATCCCTCGGGTTCACGTTCGTTATCCTTTGATCCTTCGCGAGGACATCAGCGCGTGCTTCCCCGCCTCCCAGGACCTTCGTCCGCACACATGCGCTCGATCGCTCGAGTCCTATCGCACGGCACCGGGCAGTGCTTCCGCGTTGCACTGCTCGCCACCCTCGCATTCGCCCGCGCGCCACATGCGCAGGAGCCCCGAGTCCGTGCGCGCGCGTTGGGCGTCAAACCCGGGATCTTTCAACCCGGCCCGCTCGACGGAATCACCGACGTGCGCGGCGTGCTCGTTGGGCAGGTGACCATCGTGCAGGGCGACTCGGTGCACACCGGCGTGACGGCGATCCTGCCGCACGCCGGCAACATGTTCCTCGACCGCGTGCCCGCAGCCGTCTACGTGGGCAACGCGTTCGGCAAGCTCGTCGGCGCCACCCAGGTCAACGAGTTAGGCGAGCTCGAGACGCCGATTCTCCTCACGTGCACGCTCTGCGTCTGGCGCGCCGCGGACGCGCTCGTCGCCGAGATGCTCGCCCAACCAGGCATGCAAGGCGTCGTGTCCATCAACCCCGTGGTCGGTGAGACCAACGACGGCTGGCTCAATGCCATTCGCTCCCGCCCCATCACGCCCGGCGATGTGCACCGCGCGCTCGCCGCGGCCTCGAGCGGACCCGTCGCCGAGGGCAGCGTCGGCGCCGGCGCCGGCACACGCGCATTCGGCTGGAAAGGCGGCATCGGAACGGCCTCGCGCGTTCTTCCGCGCTCGCTCGGCGGCTACACCGTCGGCGTGCTCGTGCAGAGCAACTTCGGCGGCGTGCTCCAGGTACTCGGCGCTCCCGTTGGGCGAGAGTTAGGCAGCTACTCGTTCAAGCACGACGTGGCCGCCGAGCGCGGCGACGGCTCCATCATGATCGTCGTCGCCACCGATGCGCCGCTGTCCGATCGCAACATCACACGGCTCGCCGCGCGCGCCATGTCCGGACTCGCGCGCACCGGATCGGACGAAGCGAACGGCTCCGGCGACTACGTGATCGCGTTCTCGACCGACGAGCAGGTGCGTCGACACGTCACGCTGCCCGAGGCCGGCGCCGCGCCCCCGCCCCCGGCGCCGCGCCCAACGGAAGACCTCTCCAACGACGACATGTCGCCGCTCTTCGAAGCGGTGATCGAGGCGACCGAGGAAGCGATCTACGATTCCATGTTCATGGCCACGACGGTCACGAGCAACGGCCACACGGTGGAAGCGATCCCGCTGGACAGCGTGCGCGCCATCCTCATCAAGTACGGCGTCGCCCAACGCTGACCTCGGCGCCCAGCGAGTTGCCTGCGCGCTGCTGGCTTCGCCAGACCGCCTAGCGTCCCGAGACGATCACCGCACCGTTCTTGGCGTCCAACGTCCACCGGGCCAGGCGCAGGTATCGTTGGACATCGGGATGGCCGATCGGAAACACCGTCTCGGTCTTGACCACGAACGTGCCCCGCTCCGTCACCAGCGTCGGGATGCGAAACCCGCCTGTATTCGCGCCGATGTCGCCGGAGCGGCGCAGGAGCATCCGTCCGGCCACCGGATCGAACGTGGGCGCCAGCGATGCGAGCACATCCAGTCCGATCACGGCGCCATCGCGGGCGTGCCGCGGCTCGAAGCGGACCGGCACGTTGGTCATGGTGAACGCGCCTAACCGGATGGCGAGCGCGACGCCCGCCACGTCGGCTGCGCGTCGCGCGCCGCGCGAGGCGAACCGGCGCAGCTCCCGGCGCTGCATCCACGACGGGTCGAGCACGAGGCCGTGCACGCGCGCATCGATCGCCGCGAGCACCGAATCGGCGCCTAACCGGAGCACGACCTGCCCGAGGAGGTGGCTGTCGCTCACGCGGTACGGCACCCACGCCGAATCCGGCCCCACCGCCGACGGCCGATGATCGCCCAACCACTCGGCCCGCGCGCGCTCGGCGTAGGGCAACGGCGATGCCGGCAGCGACGCGAGCGCCTGATAGTCGCCCAACGCCTCGTACACTGGCGCGAGCGCGCGCGCGACGACGCCGGGGTCGCCCCCGAAGTACCGCGCCTCTTCCATCAACACCGCGCCGACGCGCAGCGCGCCGCGCGCCGCGAGGTACTTGCCTAACGCAAGGCGCGCGGACGGATCGTGCGAGTCCATCCGCACGGCGCGGTAGTACAGCGACTCTGCCGAGAACACGCGGCCGGCGATGAGGAGCGTGTCGGCGTGCGCGATGAGCGCCGCCTCCTGCGCCGGCGCACGCCCTGCGCCCAACACGAGGCACACCGCCGCCGCGATGCACGAGCCGACCCGGGAACGTCTCACGTACACGGACGCGACGCTCGACGCTCCAGTAACGCCGTCAATGCGACACGCGATAGATGGCGTTCGCCAGGTCGTCGCTCACCAGCACCGAGCCATCCCGGTACACCATCACGTCCACCGGCCGTCCCCAGCGGCTGCCGTCCGGCCGCTGCCAGCCGGCGACGAAATCCTCGTACGACGCCGGCAGCCCGTTGGCGATGCGCACCCGCACGACTTTGGCGCCCGTCGGCACGTCCCGATCCCACGACCCGTGGAACGCCACGAGCAGATCCCCGCGATACTCCGCCGGGAACTCGGTCGCGCCGGCGAGAAACGCAATGCCTAACGGCGCCGAGTGCGCCTGCATCTCGAGCGCGGCGGGAATCGTCGGCGCGCAGCGCGCCGCGTCGTTGTACTCCGGGTTGGGCACCGCCCGACCACTATCCGAGTAGCAATACGG
>DAHUXU010000071.1 GCA_027307005.1 Gemmatimonadota bacterium | reverse complement strand
ATCGAAAGCGCGGGCGAGCGCCCGGAAAGTCGTGGTGTCGGTGTTCGGCTTGTTCAGCCAGTACCAGCGTTGAACGGGTCCTTCGACTTCGCCGGCGTTCCAGACGTTTCGCGCGCTGTCTATCAACTCGACCTGCGCCGAGTCGCCTCCGGCAACCGCGTGGGCAACGACTTGGAGGTGTCCGCTCTTCCATCGTTCAGTGGACGAGTCGCTGCTGTCGGGCAAGCCGGCGTCCTTCACGCTCCACCACGCGGGCGACACGGTCGCGATCGGCTGCAGCGGAAGCGTGAGGCCGCCGCCGCGGCTTCCTTTGCCGGGCGATACGAATTCGATCGCTGGTTTCCCGGCGCGCTGGATGAGATTGTAGCTGCCGCTGTCGAAGGTAAAGTCGCCGATGGCGTCGGCGGCTCGACGAGCGCGTGCATCGCGCGACACGAGGACGGAATCCCGCGCCTGGCCGAAGAGGATGCGTCCCTTGGAGATGAGTGTACGCGCGGTCGTATCGCCGAAGAGATCGCGGACACTCGCGTCGCGTGCGCGGCGCAGGTCGAGCACGCCGCGTCGAGCGATGTGCCACTCGTCGCCGGCATCGAGTGTGAGGTCGGCGCGGTATTCATACGACACGTACGGTCCGAACTGGTCGAGCAGATCGAGCTCGCTGGTCGCTGAGACGCGCGGATCGTCGTCGTCCGAATCGTCGTTGGGATCGAGCGGGTGGTCGTCGGGATGGGTGCGTGCGTACCAGTGCTCGATGCCTTCGATCGTCGTGTCGCGGAACACGAGCGACGAGTCGCCGCTCAGAATGTCTCGTCGCCACACCTGCTGGCCGACGATTTCAGCGTCGGTGTAGGAGCGGTCATCGTCGGCGACGTACACCTCGTAATACTTGCCGCCGTAACGTGCCAACTGGATGGGCGATCCGCGTGCGTGGATCCCTTGCGGTCCCGAGTGGATCCAGAATGTCGAGTCGGCGGTGAAGAGGAGAAAGTCGGCCGTCGGCGGGTTTGGTTTCGGGCGATGACACGCAGTCGCGATCGCGCACGCCAGTCCGGCAACGAAAACGGAGGTGACGCGGGCGCGGGTGCGCGGCCGTTGCAAGCGGGTGGTTGGACGGAGCGGTACGGTCATGCGGCGTGCATGGAAATATAGCGTGTGACGGGAGCGGGCCGCGCGTCGTACATTGTGCAGATGCGGCGGGCAAGGCCGCTACTCTCCATTCGGTCGTGCGGAGCACCGATCATCCATGCGAAAAACTTTGTGGCTCATCGCCGTGTCCGCCGCGTGCGGGCTTGCGGTTCTCTGCCCAACGCTCTCCGCGCAGGCGGGGCCGGCGGCCGCGGCGCGTCCGGTGTCGCTCGACGACACGACGATCGTGCGCGCGTTGTACGTGAATCGTTGGGCGTCGCAGAGTCCGCGCCGGATGCGGCAGCTCATCGCGCTGGCCGATTCGACGGAGATCAACGCGCTCGTGATCGACATGAAGGATGAATTCGGCATCAATTACGAGTCGACGGATCCGGTCGTGGAGCGGAACGCCGGACACGGGGGCCGCATTCCCCATCTGGCCGAGCTGTTGGACACGCTCAGGGCGCACCGCATCCGGCCGATCGCGCGGCTGGTGGTGTTCAAGGATTCGGTGGCGGCGCGGCTGAATCCGGACCACGTGATCCACCAGCCTAACGGACAGCCCTGGCGCGACAAGAAGGGCCTGACGTGGGTGGATCCGTACGACACGACGATCTGGGACTACGACATCCGGGTCGCCGAGGAGATGGCCCAGTTAGGCTTCGCCGAGGTGCAGTTCGATTACATCAGGTTCCCGGAGCCGTATCCGAGTCTGCCGCCGCAGGTGTTCCGCGATGCGAACGGGTTGACGAAGCCGCAGGCCCTGGCGCGTTTTCTCGAGGCGGCGTGTCCGCGCGTCCGGAAAGCGGGCGCGCTCTGCACCGCCGACATCTTCGGGCTGGTGACGACGGTTCCCGGTGCGCTCGAGGTGGGCCAGCAGTGGGAGCCGTTGTCGCCGCGGCTGGACGTGCTGCTGCCGATGGTGTACCCGTCGCTCTATCCGCACGGCGCGTTCGGGCTGGCGCTGCCTAACGCCAACCCGTACCAGGTGATCTACGACGCGACGAGCCGCGCCCACGAGCGCGACCTCAAGCTCCAGATCGCCTCGTCGGCGCACGTGCGCCCCTGGCTGCAGGCGTTCACGTTGGGCAAGC
>DAHUXU010000066.1 GCA_027307005.1 Gemmatimonadota bacterium | reverse complement strand
CAGCGCCGGCAGCGCGGTGACTTCGTCGGCCGAGGCGAACGTGATGGCGCCGCCGGCGCGCGCGCGTTCCGCTTCGACCAGCGCGTCCAGCGCGCTCGACGCGAACTGACCCGCGGACGGCGCGATGCGCACGGCCGGCGCGGGCCCGATCCACGTCGCGAACCACCGCACGTCGTCGCCGCGCAGCTCGTCGGGCTCGAGCTCCACCGACCCGGCGGTCCACCCGCGTTCGGGCGGTTCGGCGCGCACGAGGATCGGTTCATCGCGGGTGACGGTGCCGCGCGCCAGCGTGCGTCCCTCGAGGGTGATGCGGTAGGTGGCCGAGTCGGGGGTCAGCACCCGCGCCTGAACGGCGCCGCCCGGCGTCCAGCGCACCGGCTGCGCGCGCGCGTCCACCACCGCCCGGTTAGGCGGCGCATCGGCCGCCGGCCGATAGGCGAAGGCCGTGACCGCGCCTAACGAAACGGGCTCCGGCCACGCCGTCGCCTGGCCGTCGGTCACCACGGCCACCTCGCGCTCCGGGAGCGCAGCGCTCGCCACCACGGTGCTCGCGCGCGTCGCCGCATCTTCCATGTCCCCGGCGCCGGCCAGCGGCTCGGCGCGGGCGATGTCATCGAGAATGGCCGACCGCGCGCCGCCGCGCACCACGCCGTCGGCGGTGATCAGCCACACGCGGTCGTCTGGCGATGCCGCGCGCACCAGTTGCGACGCGCGCGCGCGCAGCTCGTCCAGCACCGGATGACCGGCCACGATCACCGACGTGCTCATCGAATTGTCCAGCACCACGCCTAACGCAGTCGGCGCGTGTCCCGCGCCCGACACGCGCAGCACGGGCCGGGCGGCGGCCGCCGCCACGCACACCACCACCGCCAAGCGCAGCAGCATCAACAGCAGGTTGCGGATCCGCAGCTTGCGGCTGTGCTCGCGCTCGGCGCGCGCCAGATACCGGACCGCCGGAAACTCGACGCGCGCGCCGATCCGGCGGCGCAGCAAGTGCAACAGCAGCGGCACCGCCGCGGCGGCCGCCGCGGCGAGCCAGAGCGGCGACAGAAAGTCGATCACGGCAGGCGCTGCCTCACGGCAAAGGCGCGCCGGAGCGGCACGCCGAACGGCGCGTCGGTCGTGACCAGCTCGTAGGCCGCGCCCACGCCGGAGAGCGCGTCGCGCCACTCGCCTAACGCACGGTCCACCGTCTGCCGGTACGCCGCCCGCACGTCGGCGGACGCCGCCGGCACTTCGATCTCGCTCTCGGGATCCACGAACAGCGCGTCGCCGCGCGCCGGCAGATCGCGCTCCGCCGGATCCATCACGTGGAGCACCGCCACGTGGTGTCCCGCGTGCCTCAGCGCGCGCACGCGCGAGATCACCTCGGGCGGGTCCATGAGGAGATCCGAGATGAGCACGATCATCCCGCGCCGCACGATGAGCCGGCCCGCTTGCTCCAACGCCGCCGGCGCGAACGACGCACGCCCGGCACCCGCATCATCCAGCGCGGCCACGATGCGCTGCCACTGCCCGGTGCGCACCCGCGGCGGCACCGCGCTCCGCACGGCGTCGTCGAAGCGCACCAACCCGACCGCGTCGCGCTGCCTCAGGAACAACAGCGCGATGGCCGCGGCGAGTCGTTCGGCGTATGCGAGCTTGGTGAGGCGCGACTCGTCGCCGCGCCACGCCATCGACCGGCTCACATCGAGCACGATGGTCGCACGCAGATTCGTCTCTTCCTCGTACTGCTTCACCACCCACTTGTCCGCGCGCGCCGCGATCTTCCAGTCCACGTAGCGCAGCTCGTCGCCGGGGAGATACGGACGATGCTCCGCAAACTCCACCGAGAATCCTTTGCGCGGCGACCGGTGCAACCCGGTGAGGAAGCCGTCCACGATCCAGCGCGCCACGATTTCGATGCGCCCCAGCGCCGCGATCGTGGCAGGGTCCAACAGGTCGGGACGTGTCGAAGACATGGACGTGCAACTTAGCCGTTGGTCGGCACTCGTAGGTAGCTCGATCAGTGGTGCGGGTCCGCACCCGCCGACCGAGTATATTTCGCGTTCATTCGACCGCTCGGCTCGAGAGCCCGTGAAACAGGATCACATCCGCAATTTCTGCATCGTCGCACACATCGACCACGGCAAGTCGACGCTCGCCGACCGGTTGATCGAAGCCACGGGCACGTTGGAAAAGCGCGCGATGAAGGAGCAGGTGCTCGACACGCTCGACCTCGAGCGCGAGCGCGGCATCACTATCAAGCTCAACGCCGTGCGCATGAACTATCGCGCGAAGGATGGCCGCGCGTACGAGCTCAACCTGATCGACACGCCGGGACACGTCGACTTCACGTACGAAGTTTCGCGCTCGCTCGCCGCATGCGAAGGCGCGATCCTCGTCGTCGATGCGTCGCAGGGCATCCAGGCGCAGACGCTGAGCAATCTCTTTCTTGCACTCGACGCCGGACTCGAAATCGTCCCGGTGCTCAACAAAATCGACTTGCCGAGCGCGGAGCCGGACCGTCGCAAGCAGGAAGTGCACGACCTCATCGGCGCCGACCCGGATGACATCCTGCTCGTGAGCGCGAAGGAAGGCATCGGGATCGACGCACTGCTCGAGCAGATCGTGCGCAAGATTCCGCCGCCCGAGGGCGATCCCTGCGCGCCGCTGCGCGCGCTCATCTTCGATTCGTACTACGATCGCTATCGCGGCGCGATTCCGATGGTGCGGGTCGTCGACGGCATCCTGCGTCCGGGGATGAACATTGCGTTCGGCGCCAGCGACGCGACCTACGAGGTCGACGAAGTCGGATACCATCAGCTCCGCCAGGTGAAAAGCGCGTCGCTTTCGCCCGGCGAAGTGGGGTACGTGGTGGCGAACGTGCGGCGCGTGCAGGAGACCCGCGTTGGCGACACCATCTTCGACGCCGCCAATCGCGCGGCCGCGGCGCTGCCGGGGTATCAGGACATCCACTCGATGGTGTTCTCGGGCCTCTATCCGACGGACGCCAACCAGTATCCGGAGCTGCGCGACGCGCTCGAGAAGCTG
>DAHUXU010000051.1 GCA_027307005.1 Gemmatimonadota bacterium | reverse complement strand
GTCGCCCTGCACCGCGAGGGGCACGTGCGACTTGAGTCCCTTCACGTGCGAGATCTCGCTGTCGATCGAATCGAGCAGCTTGGTGGTTTCGGTGAAGCCCTGCATGAGCGAGTCCTGCTGCGCGGACACGGTATGTGCCTGCGCGAGCTGGGTGTTCAATGCACGGACCGAATCGATGGCGGAGGCGTGGCCGGCAGTGCCGAATCCGGAGCGATCGCAGGCGACCAAGGTGAAAACGACCAGCAGCGTAAGAACGCGTCGCATCTAGAACTCCCGGAAGTGGTGGAGCCGCAACCCGTCGTCGGGCGGCGGCAGCGTCGGAGACCGAGCTGCGAGTCTCGATACGTCGAGTACGACCAACAAATCTAAGTGTCACCACCTGTGAGGTCGGTCACAAAGGCCGGACTACGCATCGCGACTCGGCGCCGCCACGTCATACTTGCGCGAACCCGTCGTGTAGGGGTAGAGTGTTGGGGTAGACACTACCCTATGGAGACGCGGGTCATGGCGCTGGTGAAAGGGACGCTCGATGTCCTGGTGCTCAAGACGCTGTCGTGGACGCCGATGCACGCGTTCGAGATTGCGAAGTGGTTGGAGGAGCGATCAGGCGGGCGGCTGAGCGTGGAAGACGCCGCGCTCATGCAGGCCCTCCATCGCATGGAGGAGCGTCATCTGCTCGAGGCCGAGTGGGGGCAGACGGAGAACGGGCGTCGCGCGCGGTACTACCGCCTAACGGCCGCCGGGCGCGCCCACCTGCGCGCCGAGACCAAGCGGCTCAGTGAGTACGTGGACGCGCTGACGTCGGTGTTGAACAGTCGAACGTCGAACGCCTGAGGGACGGATCATGGCCGACCCACGGTTGCCGGCGCGGGTGCGCCGATTGTTCCGCCTCGACGCGGAGCGCGGTCGGGACGCGCAAGCGGACGCCGACGACGAGTTGTCGAGTTTTCTCGAGGCGCGATCGGACGACCTCGTGGCGCGGGGGATGACACGGGACGACGCGCGCGCCGAGGCGCTGCGCCGGTTAGGCAACGCCCCGGGCGAAGTGCTGCGCGACCGCCTGCGCCGTTCCGCGGCCAGGCGGGAGCGCCGGCTCGGCATCCGCGAACAGTTCGAGGCTGTGTTGCAGGACATCCGAATCGGGGTGCGGCGGCTGTTGCGGGAGCCCGTGATCGGCGCCGTGGCGGTGCTCACGCTGGCGATGGGCGTCGGCACCAACACTGCGATCTTCACCGTCGTCGACAACGTGCTCCTCAGGCCGCTCCCGGTGCCGCGGCCTAACGAATTGGTGGCCATCGGGAAGCTGACGGCGGTCGACGGCCACACGACCGGCGGCCCGCGGCCGGATCTGTTTTCGGTACCGTTGTACCGGGATGTGCGCGACCGCGCGCGAACCGTCTCTGCCCTCGCTGCGTCCGGCACGGCCGGCCGGCTGGATGTGCGCCTCACGACAGCCGGCGAGTTCGAGCATCCCAACGGGCGTTTCGTCTCCGACAACTATTTCGACGTGCTCGGCGTACGTGCGCAGCGCGGCCGGATCTTCGGCAGACCGGAAGGCGGCGCCGCGGGATCGTCGCCGGTGGCGGTGATCAGTGACGCCTATTGGCGGAACCGCCTCAACGGCACGGGCGACGTGATCGGCCGAGACATCACGGTGGACGGCGTCAAGCTCACGGTCGTCGGCGTGACGCAACCCGGGTTCACCGGGGACATCGTCGAGCGCCCAACGGACATCTGGGTCCCGATCGAGATGCGGCCTGCGCTCGAACCGCACGCGCCGCCGATGATGGATCGCGGAACGTGTTGGCTCTTGCTGGTAGGGCGCCTCGGGCCGGGTGCGACGTTGGCGCAGGCGCGCGCGGAATTCACCTCGCTTGTCCGCACGGCGCTGGTGTCGAACGCGTCGTCGCCTGACGAAGCCGCGCGCTACGTGCACGCGCCGGTCGACGTGGTGTCGGGCGCACAGGGAATTTCGTGGGTACGGCGTTCGTTTCGCCCGGCTCTGATGACGCTGCAGGTTGGCGTTGGCGTGCTCTTGCTCATCGTATGTCTCAATCTCGCCAATCTCGTACTGGCGCGTGCGGTGGCGCGCGGCCCCGAAATGAGTCTGCGCATGGCGCTCGGCGCCGGGCGCGGCCGTCTGGTCCGACAGCTCGCGACGGAAAGCGCCCTGGTGGGAGCGTTAGGCGCGACGCTCGGGCTCGCGGCCGCGTGGTGGGGAAGCCGCGCGCTGGTCTCCGCGGCCACGGCGGACAGTGCGGCGGCGGCGGCACGTATCAGCTGGCCGGTGATGGTGTTCACGATCGCGATCGCCGTCGGCGCGACGATGTGCTTCGGGCTCGTGCCGGCGTTCCAGGCGTCGCGCGGCGACGTCGCGTCGCCGATGCGATCGTTAGGCCGCACGGTGGGCCGATCGCGCGGCAATCGTGTCCCGATCGGCCGGCTGCTCGTGCCGCTGCAGGTCGCGATGTCGCTCGTGCTGCTCACGGGGGCAGCCCTGCTGTCGCGGGGGCTTCGGCGTGTCGAGACGCAACGCATGGGGCTCGACCGCGACCACCTGCTGGTCGCCGATGTGGACCCGGCGCGGCTCGGCATCACGGGCCAGGCGTTCCTTACGTTAGGCGACCAGCTGATTGCGCGGATCGGGAGCCTGCCGGGCGCGCGCTCGGTCACGTATTCGGAGAATGGATTGTTCTCCGGCCGCGATGGGGACGCGTTCGTTGCCGTACCCGGGTTCACCGGACGGACGAGCGCCGACAGCCTGATCAATTACGATCTGGTCGGACCGGGGCATCTGCGGCGCATCGGCGCGACGCTGCTGCGCGGGCGGGACCTGGACGAACGCGACGGCCCGGCACAGCCAAGCGTGATCGTGATCAACGAGACGGCGGCGCGCTTTTACTTCGGCGGCACCGACGCCGTGGGCAAGGTCGTCTACTTCGACCCGAAGGTGCCGTCGACGGTGGTCGGCGTGATTGCGGACGTGCGGGACCATTCGTTAGGCGGGCCCCCGGCGCGGCGAGCGTACACGCCGTACGCACAGCAGATCACCGACGCGCCGCATCCGTCGATGTCGCTCGAGGTCCGAACGCGCGGGGATCCGGCCCTGCGCGTCAGCGCCGTGCGGGCGGCCATCGCCTCGGTCGACCCCGAGCTGCCCATCGTGGCGGTGGAGCCGCTGTCGGTTCGCGTCCGTGAATCGATTCGCCAGGACCGCCTGTTGGTGAGCTTGTCGTTCGGGTTCGGCATCGCGGCCCTGCTGCTGGCGGCGGTGGGATTGTACGGCGTCATGTCGTACGCGGTCACGCGGCGCACCGGTGAAATCGGCTTGCGCAGCGCCCTCGGCGCGAGCCGGGGCGACCTGTTGCGCCTGGTGTTGGGCGACGGGTTGCGGATGGTGGCGTTAGGCATCGTGGTCGGCGTGCCGGCCACGTGGCTCGCGGCGCGCGCGCTGCAATCGCAGCTGCACGACGTGCCCGCCACCGATCCCGTGTCGGTCGTGGTTGCGGTGGGCGTGCTCGTCGCGTGCGCGACGGTGGCCGTCTGGGTGCCGGCGTGGCGGGCGTCGCGCGTGGCGCCGGCAGTGGCGCTCGCCAGCGAGCGGTGAGCTCGTCGCATCAGTCCGAGCGAAGCGCCCGCATGGGATCGGCCCGCGCGGCGCGTTGGGCGGGCAGGAAGCTGGCAAGCGCCGCGACGACGAACAGCACGCCCGCGACGATGCCGAACACCCACGGATCGCGCGGCGATTCGCGGAACAGGAGCGGCGCGACCCATGGGGACGCGACGAGTGCGGTCGCGGTCCCGAGCGCCACGCCAAGGACCGCGACCTGCATCGCCTCGCGTACGACCAGTCGCATCAGGTCGTGTATTCGCGCGCCTAACGCCGCACGGACACCGAGCTCGTGCGTCCGTTGGGCGACGTTGTAGGCGATAACGCTATAGAGGCCGATGGCCGCGATCAGCAAGGCGAGCGAGCCGAAGACGACGAACATGGTCGCGCCAAGCCGCCACGACCGGCTCTGTTCGTCCACCAGCTCGCTCATGGGCCACACCTCCACATAGGACATGCCTGGCATCACGCGTTGCAGGTGCGTCCGGATCTCCTCTTGAACGTCTTTGGCCGGGCCGCGCGTCCTAACGAACAGGCCGCCGGCGTCGGGGTGGAATTGTGCGGCCGACAGATAGTAGAAAAGACCGGGATCGTTGTCGATCTCGCGCGCCTTGATGTCGTCCGCAACCCCGACCACGTAGGTGCACGGCGCGGTGTCGGCCTGCACTCTCACGCATTGGCCGATCGGGTTGCCACCCGGCCACAGCATCCTCGCCATCGACTGACTCACCACCATGGCTCGCGGCGACCCGTCGCGATCCGCTTCGCCGATGCCTCGACCCACGATGATGCGAGTGCCCATCGTCTTGAAGTAGTCGGACGATACAGCGTTCAGCTCGAACTGGCCTAGCCGCGCGACCGAGTCGATGCCGGGCACGTACAACTGCACCGCCCAATGGCTCAAGAATGGCACCGAGAGTTGCCGCGTCGCGCTGGTCACATCGGGAATCGATCCCGCCGCGTCCAGCAGGCGCTGCCGGAGCGCGATCTCTCGAGCGCTGTCGAGCGCTACGCCCCGCATGGCGAGATCTATCGTGAGCACGTGCGTCGCGTCGAAGCCGAGCGGCACGGCGTTCACCTCCTGGAGGCTGCGCACGAACAATCCGGCGCCGACCAGCAGCACGACCGATAGTGCACCCTGAAGTACGAGCAGAACGACGCGGAGGCGCGACTGCTGATACGTGCCCTCGCGCACGCCGGCCTTGAGGTCGCCCACAAGGTCGACGCGCTGCGTCTGTAGCAGCGGAGCAAAACCCGCAAGCAGGCCCCCGAGCAGCGCGGCTGCGCCAGCATAGAGCAGCGTGCGGCCATCGGTCGTCACAGCGGGTCGAGCGTCGCCCGAGAGAAATTGTGTGCGCAACAGCGCGCCGCCCGATTGTGCGACCACAACACCGATCACGCCGCCGCCTAACGCAAACAGGAAGCTCTCGATAAGGAGCTGCGACGCGAGACGCGCGCGGCTCACGCCGAGCGCGAGGCGCACCGCGATTTCGCGGCGCCGGCGGAGTGCGCGCGTCAGGAGCAGATTGGCAACATTCGCGCAGGCGATGAGCCAGACCAAAACGGCAACGCCGGTGATCCACATGGCCACCTTGGCGGTGTTCGACTCGTTCGGCCCGCGCTCGCTGATGATCGAAGCAACGATGCCGCGCGGCCGGTCGAGCGCGAGCGGCTGCATGCGGGGATTCGTGGCCGTTGCCGCCTGGTAGCTGCGCGCATAGGCCCGGCTCAGATCGGCTGTGGCGGTCGCCAGACTCACCGTCGGTTTTCGCTCGGCGATGACCTTCGCCCAAGTGAAGCCGTAGGTGGTCCACCACCGATCACCGCTGCCGAGCATCCGTGCGCTTATCTCGGGTGCGTATGCGGCGAGCGGCACGAATGCGGCAGGAGGACTGCCCGGCCAGAGCCCAACGAATCCGCGCGGCGCAACGCCGATGATCGCGTAGGTGGTGGCGCCGATCTCGATTGACGCGCCGAGCACATTACGCGCTCCGCCGTACCGCGTTTGCCACAAGCCGTACGACAGCACGGCAACCGGCGTTCCGTTAGGCGGCCGATCTTCGGCTGGGGTGTAATACCGGCCAAGGACAGGCGGCGCGTCGAAGAAGTCAAAGAAGCTCGCAGTGACGACGCCGACCTGCATCTGGCGCGTTTCGGCGCCGGCGCCGATTGGCAGGTCGACTTCGTTTACCTGGGCGAAGCGCCTGAATGCGGTGGTCGAGTTCGTGAAGTCGATGTATTGGGCATAGGGAATGTACGCGCTGTAGGATGTTTGACCGCGATACGCATCTGCCACATAGATTCGATGGGTGAGCGAGGGGTTACGCAGCATCGCCGGGGCGCGGAAGAGCAGCCGGTCGACGATGGAGAACATTGCGGTGTTTGCGCCGATGCCTAGCGCCAACGTGATGACGACGGCGGCGACGAAGCCGGGAGTGCGTCGCGCTTGGCGAACGGCGTACCGAACGTCGGCGAGAACGGCACCGAGGCGATCGCGGTGGCTCAGCATCTTGTCGCGTTGGTATGCGCCGGCCTGCAGACGGGCGCGTGCCGCGTCGAAGTTCCCGAATCGAGCGAGCGCAGCAATTCTCGCGGCCTCCGGTGTCATTCCCTGTCTCACGAGATCGGCGATGCGCATCGCGATGTGGCTTTCGATCTCGAGATCCATGTCGAGGGCGCTGCGGCGGGCACCACCGAGTCGGAGCTCGAACAGGCGGCGGTACTTCGGTGCGTCGCGCATGGATTGCTCCAGTTCGTTAGGCGGTGCGACTCGCGAGAGAGAGAATGCTGCTCACCGATTGGGTGTAGCGCATCCAGGTGGCGGATTCGTCGCGGAGGCGGCGCCGGCCGGCTGCGGTGAGTTTGTAATACCGGGCCCGGCGGTTGTTGTCCGTCGTTCCCCACTCTGCGGCGAGCCAACCTCGACCTTCCATACGTTGGAGGGCTTGATACAGCGCACTGTCGTCGACGCCGAGTGTGCCGTCGGAACGCTCCTCGAGCCAGGTCGCGATGGCGTAGCCGTGCATGGGACCCCAGCTCAGGGTCTTGAGGACCAGGAGGTCGAGGGTGCCCTTGAGCAATGGAAGGCCGTCGTCCATAGCCACAGTACGTTCCCCGTGCGTTCTAAGGTAAGCGGAATGTGCGGCTGCCGGGCGGTGTCGTCAAGAGGCACGTCGCGATGCGCCGCTACGCCGCCGGGGACAGCAGGGCTGCGACCACAGCGGGCGGACCGCAGGCATTGGCCTCAGTCCGCGCGCAGCGTTTGGGCGGGATCGATGCGACGCGCGCGGCGTGCGGGGACGTACGACGCCACCAACGCGATCGCGGCGACGAGCAGGGCAATCGTGACGAACGTGGGCGGGTCGGCCGCGCGATTCACCAGCACTTCAGACGACCAGGCGCCTCGCGCTGGCGTCGTGCTCGACCAACCCTTTTCGCGCATCGTGTGTCGGACCTTGGATCCCCAACGAAGGTTCGCTCGTGGCGCTCGTCACTCGTTCGGATGCTCGGGCTGCCGTTCGCAGCCTCATGCGTACGCCGACCGTCGCGCTGTCGGCGGTCGTATGTCTGGCGCTCGGCATTGGCGCCACCACGGCGATCGCAAGCGCGATCCAGCGGGCGCTGCTCAGCTCCCTTCCCTTCCGCGCGCCGGACCGACTCGTGGCCGTATTCAGGACGACGCCGCAATCCGGCCCGCTCGCCACGTCGCCCGAGTCGGTTCCGAACTATGTCGATCTTGCTCGATCGACGCGCAGCCTCAGCGGCCTGTCGGCGCTCTCCAAGACCACCGCTCTGGTGAGCATTCGAGGCCGCGGGACAGAGGTCCAGCTGGATCAGGTGACGGGGAATCTGTTCCCTATGTTAGGCGTCACGGCCGAGCGCGGCCGGCTGATCGAGCCGAGCGACGACCACCCGGATCGGGCGCCGGTGGCCGTGGTGACCGACGAGTATTGGCGGGCGACGTTAGGCGCTGATCCGGCGATCATCGGCAAGACGCTCATCATCAATGGCGCGCCGACCACGATCGTCGGGGTCATCCGGCGTGGCTTCCGGGTGCCGGTGGGATCGTGGATGTTCGACGGCGACATCTGGATGCCGATTCGATTCAGCACGGCCCGTCGCTATTCGCGGGGCGCGAATTATGTGATGATGGTCGGGCGCTTGGCCGCCGGCA
>DAHUXU010000145.1 GCA_027307005.1 Gemmatimonadota bacterium | reverse complement strand
CGTGACCGTCGACGCGCGGATCAGGGACATCGACCGCTATCTGGCCGGCGAACCGCTCGAGGCGCGCCGCGACAGCGTGCGCCATCGCACCGGCAAATTCCTGCGCCGCAACTGGCGCCCGGTGTCGGTCGCCGCCGCCGTGTTCGTGACGATCGTCGGCCTGGTCGTGTTCTACACCGTGCGCCTGACCAACGCCCGCAACGTCGCGTTAGGCGAGGCGACGCGCGCCCAACGCATCCAGGGCTACATGGTCAGCCTCTTCGAAGGCGGCGACGGCGATGTCGCCCCCGCGGAAAGCCTCAAGGTCGTCACGATGGTCGACCGCGGACTCCAGGAAGCGCGCGCCCTCGACGGGGTGCCCGAGTCGCAAGCCGAGCTCTATGAAACGCTCGGCAGCATCTACCAACAGCTCGGCAACTATGATCGAGCCGACACGCTCCTCCGCGCGTCGCTCGCCGAGCGACGCGCCGTGTTCCAGAGCGACAACCCCGACATCGCCAACAGCCTCCTCGCACTCGGCTTGCTCTTCGACGCCCGCGCCCAATACGACTCCGCCGAGATCCTGATCCGCCAAGCGCTCGCCATGCAGCAACGCGCCCTCCCGCATGGGGATCCCGCCATCGCGAAAACCACATCGGCACTCGGCCGCTTGTTCGAAGATCAGGGCCGGTATCCCGATGCCATCGCGACGCTCGACCAGGCGGTGGAATTGCTGTCCGCCCGGGGATCGCAGCCGTCGGATCTCGATGCCGCGATCACCGAGCTCGCGAACGCGCACTTCTACGCGGGTCATTATGCAATTTCCGACTCCCTCAACCAGCGAGCGCTGTTGATGGATCGGAGCTTGTACGGACCGCGCCATCCGAACGTCGCCGATGATCTCATCAACCTCGGCGCCATTCAATACGAGTACGGACACTACTTCGCGGCTGAGCGCTACTATCGCGACGCCCTCGCCATCATTCGCGCGTGGTATGGCGAGAACAATCCGGAGACGGCGTCGGCGCTGACGATGCTCGGGCGCCCGCTGATCGATGAAAACAAATACGATGAGGCGACGCAGCTCCTTACCGAAGCGCTCGATGTCCAACAACGCACCTATGGTCCAGTGCATCCGCGAGTGGCGTCCGCGCTCAACGAGCTCGGGAAGGTGGCGCAGAAGCGCGGACATCTCGACGAAGCGGCAAACGATTTCCGTCGGATGGCGGACATCTACCGCCAGATCTATCACGACAAGCACTACCTGATCGGCATCGCGCTGTCGAACCTGGCGAACGTGTACTCGCAGAAAAAGCAGTATGCAGTAGCGGACTCGCTGTTCCGCGACGTCCTGCGCCGCTATGCCGAAGTCCTCGCGCCCAACCATCAACTGGTTGGCATCGCGCACGTTCGGCTCGGGCACACGCTGCTGCTGGAGCGCCGATACGCAGACGCGGAACAAGAGCTCCGCACGGGCTACGGCATTCTCAAAGCACAGTCGAGTCCTCCAGCCACATGGCTGGGCATGGCCCGCACGGACTTGGTGGCCGTGTACGACACCCTAAAGCAGCCGGAGAAAGCGATGCCGTTCCGGGCCGAGTTGGCCCAGGCGAAAAAAGTCTCCGACTCGGCGCGTCCGTGAGCCGCCGTGGCCCACCACCTCGCATCTAGCCGGCACTCGCCCCGCGTCGGCGCCCCCAAATTGAACCGGTACCTCCAATACTCCCGCCGCACCGGATTCTCATTAGCTTTGGTGTGTTCCCCGTCGGTCGCGCACTCTCGAGGCGAACAATGCCCTACGTTATTACCGAGACCTGCATTGGCGTAAAGGACAAGGCCTGTGTGGACGTATGTCCCGTGGACTGCATCTACGAAGGCCCGGACCAGCTTTACATCCATCCTGACGAGTGCATCGATTGCGGCGCATGCGAACCGGAGTGTCCCGTCACCGCGATCTTCCCGGAAGAAGACGTGCCCGCGAATCAGAAGCAGTTCGTGCAGATCAACCGGGATGTGTTCAAGGGCGACTCACCGCCCACGCGTCCGACCCGCTGACGCCCGCCGGCGCCGCAGGCGAGGGACGTCACGGTAGCGTGACGTTCCTCGTGCGCTTCGCCTAACGATTGGCGCGCGTTCGCCGCGGCTCGCGGCCTGCCACCGCCCACAGAATCGGGCCGACGATCGGCAGGATCACCGCGACCACGGTCCACACGATCTTTGCGCTCCGCGAGTGTCCGCGTGCATGCCAGATCGAGATCAGCGCCAACAGCAGCAGCACTGCCGCGACCAGAACAATCCACGCCAGCCGCGTCATGTCCCATCCCACGATGGGCATCCGCCAACTCGAATCGGCAGCTCGTCCCATCAGTGCGCCTGCGCCGGGTCGAACACCGCTGCCGCCCATTCGCTCACGACGGCATTGAACGCGGCGGGGCGCTCGAGGTTGCTCACGTGTCCCGCGCCGCGGATCACATCCATGCGGCTTCCCGCGACCATCGCACGGATTCGTTGGGCTTCGGCCGGCGGCGAAATCGTATCCTCGTCGCCAACGAGGATGAGCGTCGGCACCGAGATCGTGGCCATCGTGTCGGTGGAATCCGGACGCGCAATCATGGCGTCGAGTGCGCCGGCGAGACCGTCTTCGCTGGCGCGTCGCACAGTGGCGAGCAGCATCGGCTCCAACTCCGGATGACGCTCACGCGTCGTCGCGCCCAACTGGTTGGCGATCAAAGATGCAGCCGCTGCCTCCACGCCGGCCGTGTGCAGCTGCGCGATGGACTGACGGCGTCGCTCGATCGCAGCCTCGGTGTCGGCGCCGGCGCGCGTGTCGGCGAGCACGAACCCGTGCACGCGATCCGCGTGACGCCGCCACAGTGCGAAGGCAATGTACCCGCCCATCGATAATCCGGCGACCACTGCCCTGCGCACACCGATTGCATCGAGCAGCGCGGCCATGTCATCTGCGTATTGATCCATCGAATAGGGCGGGGCGGCGCTGCTTTCACCGAAACCGCGCAGATCCACCGTTACGCACTGATAGCTGGCCGACAACGCGCGCATCTGCGGCGCCCACGTCGAGCGATCGTGCGGAAATCCGTGCACGAGCAGCAACGTGGGATTGTGCGAGGCGCCCGCGATGTCGTACGCGAGATCCACATCGGCGAGTCGGCACTTCATGCAACCGGCCCTCCTCTCATGACGGCGAGTGCGCGGAGTGCTCGCTCACGCATCGGGCATCGAACGTGAGCCAGTAGAGGATTGGCGCGTTGGTCGTTTGTGCGAGATCCACGGCTGCCGCGAATGCTTTCGCACCATACGTCTCGTCGAGAACGACGCCGGTGAGGCGCTCGAACCGTGCGCGCACCTCCCGTGCCGCGCCCAACGGCCGCCCGTACGCTCCACCATAGTAGTTGTGGAGCACGCGAATGCCGCGACGCGGGACGCGCGGCACGCGGTTTCCGCTCACGCGCTCGATGAGGCGGGCACAGCGGCGGGCAAGGCGGCGCAGGCGCCAACGGTTTGCCATGATGCGTGGCACCACTCGGATGGCGACGACCTGCGCATCGAGTCCCGCGATCGCGAAGCCGAGTGCGAGCCCGGCGGCGGTGCCGCCTGTGCCTAACGGAAGGACGACGTGCGCCGGCGCCGGCATCTCGCCTCGCGCCACCTGCGCCGCGAGCTCGAGCCCCGCGTTTACCGCGCCCAACATCCCGAGCGGCGACGCACCGCCAGGCGGGATCCACCACGTTTTCGTTCGCCCGGAGCGCCGCGACCACAGCCACCCCTGCGCCACAGCGCGCACCGGCCCGCGCGCGCGGCGCACGTGGTCGGCCACGTCGCGCGTCCGACGCTCGACCCGGCGTGCCGTCTCGTTCATTTCATGCGGCCATCGCACTGCCACGACGCGCGCGCGGAGCCGGTGCGCCAGCGCGCTCGTCGCCAGGACGTGCGTCGATCCGTCGCCGCCAATCGCGAGCACCGTGTCCCCGGGCTTTACTCCGGCGAGCAGAAACTCGAGCGCGCGAAGCTTGTTGCCGGCCGTGCACTCCGACGCCTCTCCGGAACCGCGCGCAGCATTTTCATCGTCGCGCTTCACCCACAGCGGCCGGCCTGACATCTCCACACGCTGGATGCGCGACGGAAACGCGCCGAACCGTACGCGTCCGAGCGTGGCCAGCGAGGGAAAACGGGCCAGCAGCTCCAGCGCATCACCCGCGCTCTCGTCGCGCGCACTCGACGAATCGCGAGCGCATGGCGGACCGGCGGTGCCATGGGTATCGTTGCGTCGGGAGGAATCCAGCATGAGATATCCGGTAGACTATCTGCGGTACGCCGCGCGCGAGGTACGGAAAGTCGAGAGCCGCATGCGTGTGGGCGAAGACGCGCCGCTGTCGAAGGATGAGATGGCCGATCTGCTCAAGACCATCTGGAAAGCGCTGGACGAAGTGGGCGACGCCCTCGAGGGACTGCAGCGGTCGCGGGACTAGTGATCGACGCGCCCGCGGCGCCGCCTAACCGCTGGCCTCGAGCTGCGCTTCCGTGAGCGGTCCCTCGCGGTCGACGTACAGGATGCGCAGCGGCACGATCACCGCGGCCAGGAGCGGCACCGCCACCATGAGTCCCAGGAAACCGAACAGCATCGCCATCACCGCCTGCGCCAGAATGGTGAGCACCGGCGGGAGATCGATGCCGCCCTTCATCAACATCGGAATGAGGATCTGCCCCTCGGTCTGCTGAATCGCGATGTACGCGATGGTCACCGACAGCGCCTTCTCCGGCGAGTCGAGGAATCCCATCGCGATCGCGGGAATCGCACTGAGCACCGGACCGATCGTGGGCACGAACTCGAGCAAGCCGGCCAACAAGCCTAACGCAAACGGCGCCTTCACCCGCAGAATCAGCAGCACGATCGTGCTCACCACGCCGATCACCAGCATCGCGATCAACTGCGTCACCAGCCATCTGCGGAGCTTCACCGCCATTTCGCTGAGCACGCGTGACGCCACGTCGCGCGATTCCGGCGGGACCAGTACGAGGAATCCTCGTCGGTACAAGCTCGGGTCGACCGCGACGTAAATGGCGAGGAACAGCATCACCACCAGGCCGGCGAGCGCCGCGAGCGTCGAGGTCAGGAACGGGAACAGGTAGCGGGTGGCGCTTTGCAGCTGCCGTCCGATGCCCTGGGCTAACGGATTCGACGTGCCCGAGCCCACCGTGTCGCGCTGCGTCGCCTCGGCCGCCCCGCGCCCGACGGGCGCGAGCGGACCGCCTAACTGACCCTGCGGCGCCGCCGCGCGGCCCGTATCTGCCGCCGGGCCGGAGCCCATCGCTGCCCGCATCAACCCGCCGCGCTGCGCGAGCCATCCCTCGACGCGCGCCTGCGCCTCTGGCAAACGCGACTTGAGCACGGCGAGCTGATTGCTCACCGTCGGCGCGATCAGCGCGCCCGCGCCATAGAGAAGCGCGAAAAAGGCCAGCACGATCGTCGGTGCGCCGATGGCCCGTGGCACGCGCACCCGCGCCAATTGATCCACACCGGCCGAGATCGCCAGGCCGAACAACACGCCCAGAAACGCCACCAGCACCAGCGCGTTCGCGAACCACAACAACCGCAGCGTGAAGTACAAACCGAACACGATGGCCGCGGCGCGCAACACATCGCGCGACTTCCAGGCATTCCCGCGCGGCGGGAACCCGTGTGATACCGCGTCGGACATGGACACCGTCGCAGAGAGAGTGTCGATACCGCTACGAGTGGACTCCAAAGTAGCAGTCCGCTTCCTTTCGCGCGTCCCGGACGAGAGAATTCACGAACACCCCGGTGCGACCGCGCCAGCCCGGGGACCGCCACCGCTTGGCCTGCTACACGAGGTACGCTCCGAGTGCCGTCGCATTCTTCACCGCCGTCCCACCCTCGACCGGCCACGCGCGGCTCCGGGACTTCCACGCGGTACATCGATACCCCGGCTGACGCCGAGCGCTTTCTCGCCTCGATCGGCGAACCCAACCGATTGGCCGTCGACACCGAGGGCGCCAGCTTCCACCGGTTCGTCGACCGAATCTACCTCCTCCAAATCAGCACGGAATCCGTGAACGCCATTCTCGATCCACTTATGATCGGGAAACCGCGCGCACTCGGCGAGCTGCTGCAGAGCACGCGGTCGGAAACCGTCTTTCACGACGCCGACTACGACCTTCGCCTCTTGTTTCAGGACTACGGCTGGCACGCCCGCCGTCTGTTCGACACGCGCATTGCCGCACAGCTGCTCGGAATCCGCGCGTTCGGACTCGCCGCGCTGCTCGAGCAATTCCTCGGTATCAGGCTCGACAAGAAACACCAGCGCGCCGATTGGTCCATGCGGCCGCTGCCGCAGGACATGCTCGACTACGCCACCCAGGATACGATGTATCTGCTGCCGCTCCGCGACCGCCTCGCCGAAGCGCTGGAGGGCGCCGGACGAACCGCGTGGGCGCGCGAGGAGTTCGATCGACTCGAGGGCACCAGGTGGGAGCACGATGCTTCGGCCGACGCCTATCAGCGGATCAAGGGTGCGCGCGACTTGAGTCGTCGCGAGCTCGCGGTCCTGCGAGAGCTGGTTGCCTGGCGCGATGGCGTGGCCCGCGAGCTGGATCGCGCGACGTTTCGCGTGGCCGGAAACGAGACGCTGCTGGAGTTGTCTCGCGCCACGCCGCGCACGGTGGATGCGTTGCGCGAAATTCGCGGCATGCCGCGCGGCGTGATCGAGCGTCGCGGCGCCGACGTGCTCGACGCGATCGCGCGCGGAGTCGCCGTTCCCGACGAGGACCTGCCGAGATTTCCGCGGGCGGCGCGCTGGGAGCGCGACCCGGATTTCGACGCGCGCGTCAACCGCTTGCGGAGCATCCGCGAGACCGCCGCCCAACGGCTCGATCTCGATCCCGGCTTCCTGATTTCACGAGAGCGTCTGGAGACGATCGCCCGCAAGCGTCCCACGTCGCTCGAGGAGCTGGCGCAGGCGGACGACCTCCGCCAGTGGCAGATCGACGTGATGGGGAAGGACCTGCTGCGCGCGCTCGACGGCTGATGCCCAACCGTTAGGCGCCGACGCGGTCAGAAGCCCAGGTAGGCTTTGATCCGCGGCTCCATCCGATCCGGACTCCACATCGGATCCCAAACCAGGTTCATCACCACATCCTCGACACCCGGCAGCGATCGAATCTGCTGTTCGGCCGTGGTCAGGATCTCGCCACCCGAGGGACATCCCGGCGAGGTGAGCGTCACGTCCACCGTCACGAGTCCGCCGTCCACCGTCACGGCGTACACCAAACCCAGATCGACGATGTTCAGGTTGAGCTCGGGGTCTTTCACCCGCCGCAGCGTCGCTTTGACGACGTCTTCGGTGAGCGCCGTGGCGGGCGTGCCCGGTGCGTCCGGCGGTTTCGGTTGTGGTGTGTCGTCGTTCATGTCGGCTCCGGGAGACTGCATACCGCAACTTCACCGGCGCCGAGACGGCGGGCAAGACTGCTACTTCTTTGTGGTGTGATTCTTTTTGGGCGTCGCGACCGCTTTCTTGCTGTGCGACGACGTCACCGTGTGATGCTTGGTGATTCGTACGGTCGACTTGGTACCGCGGCGCCGCACGCGGCGATGATGGCGATGCTCCACGTGGTTCCACCCTTTCGCCTTGTCCGCGCGGAACGAGACGGGCATCGCAATCAACTGATCCGGGTCGTCGGTCACCGCAACGGCGGCGGCGTCCGAGAGATCGGCGCGAACGTCGGCGATCACTTTTTCAGGCCGCCGCGCGCGCGGCTCGTGCACACGATTCGTGAGCAGGATGACGAACATGTCGCGATCGGGATCGATCCAGAGCGACGTGCCCGTATAGCCGACGTGGCCGAACGCTTCATCGCTCAGGTAGCGGCCCGAGCCCCACTGGCCGTCGGCCATCGCCCAACCGAGCGCGCGGCTGCCCGCCGCGCGGTGCGTGAAGAGCCGGATCGTCGAGTCGGCCACGATGCGCGTGCCGTTGAACTCGCCGCCGTTCAGGATCATCTGCGCGAAAATCGACAGGTCCGCCGCGGTGCTGAAGAGCCCGGCGTGTCCGGCCACGCCGCCTAACGCATAGGCGTTTTCGTCGTGGACCTCGCCCTTGAGCGGGTAGCCGCGGGGCGGCGTGTCCTCGGTGGGCGCAGCCCGATACTTGACGGAGTCGGCCGGGCGGTAGAAGGTGTTCATCATGCCTAACGGATGGAACACCCACATCTCGAGGAACTCGTCCAGCGGCTGGCCGCTCAGCTTCTCGACCAGGAACCCGAGCGTCATCGCGCCCAGGTCGGAGTACACGTATTGTGCGCCGGGCTTGTAGTCGAGCGGCGTGCTGAGCACGATGTGGCGGGCTTCTTCGGGCGTCGAGGCGAGGCGCCACAGCTCGCGATCCGCCGGGAGGCCCGACCGATGCTCGAGGAGCTCTCGAATCGTCACGCTGTCCTTCTCGCCGCCGCCAAACTCGGGCAGATACTTGACGACCGGGTCATCGAGCTTGAAGAGACCCTTGTCGTACAAAATCATGATGGCGGTGGTCGTGCCGACGACTTTGGTGAGCGAGGCGAGATCGTACAACGTTTCGGAGGGCGAGACGCGGGGGCTGGACGACTTCCAATCGATGCGGCCGAAGCCTTTCTCCCAAACGACCGCGCCCTTGCGACCCACTACGACGGCCGCGCCGGGGAACCCGCCGGCGTGAATGCCGCGCAGCACCACCCGGTCGATCACGCGGAGTCGCGCAGCCGACATGCCAACGGACGCCGGTGCTTTGACCGGCAGACCTCCATTCCCAGCAGCGATGGCAGCGGCAGCGAGCAGCGCAAGAACCACGATGAATCCCTCTTCCGAAGCGACTGCGGGAACCTCGACTCGCGGAGGCGTGTCCAAATGCCACGACTCGAAGCTTGGGGTTGTACCCCGCGCTCACGATACGGCGGCGGACTTGAATTGTCGCAAGAACAGAGCAGCAGCAGAGCGAACCGCGAACACGAACCGGAATCTGGCGGGCTGACGTCCGGCAGAACGACCACACGACTTGAGGTCGGGTGAGCTATCCTAGTCCAATATGTGGGGTTGCATTCATTTGGCAAGACGAAAGACATCGGTGGGCGTCACCTTTTGCACGCCGGCGGACTCGAGTGTAATGGTGGTGCGTCCGCTTCGGCTTGCCGTGGGGGCGCGTCATCGCTCGGTCGCTTCGACCGGAGGTTTCGTGGAGGCCGGCCGTGGCGAGCGCTCGTTCGGCAACCGAAGTTGACGCAACGGTGACCAATCAAGCAAACGGAATGGAAACGGATCACGCTCTCATTCGGCGCGCCGTCGGCGGTGATGAGCGGGCGCTGCGGCAGCTGTGGTCGCAGTACTCGCCGCACATCGACGCGGTCGTGCGGCGCCTGGTGGGCGGCGATCCGGATCTGGCGGCCGACATCGCGCAGGACGTGTGGATCCAGATTTTTCGCGCGTTAGGCAGCTATCGGGGCGACGCGCAGTTCGGGACGTGGGCCCACCGCATCGCGGTGAACCGGACGCTGAACGCATTGCGCAAAGCCCGGCGGCTGGGGCGGTTGGAGGTCGACATCGAGGAAGACTCGTCGACCGTCGAGATGGACGGCGACCGCGCGTTCCTCGCCGCGTCCATCGAGGATGCGGCCGCCCGCCTCCCCGCCGGCGCCCGCACGGTGTTCGTGTTGCACGACGTGGAAGGCTATACGCACGAGGACATCGCCCGCGAGTTAGGCATCACGGCGGGCGCATCCAAATCGCAACTCTTCAAGGCGCGCGCGAGACTTCGCCGGCTGCTCGCGCACCTGATCGATGTCCAGACGCCGGCAACGGAACTTCGCACCCATGTTGCACCTCGATCCTGAACGGCTGGCCGCGCTGGCCGACGACCAGCCGACACACGACGAAGCGGCGCACCTCGCGGCCTGCCCGGCGTGTGCGCGCGAACAGGCGGCGTACGAGGAGCTCGTGGCCATGGCGGCACGCGAGCGGCAGACGCTCTCGCGCCCGCTCACCGAATGGCGGTCCATCGCCGCGCGCCTAACGCAACCGGCGCCGCGCGGCGCCGTCGCTCCCCTCCGCAGCCGCGGCTTGCCGCGCGCCTGGATGCAGCTCGCCGCCGGCGTGATGATCGCCGCCGGCGGCTTGGCCGTCGGCCGCGCGTCGGCCGCGCACACCATCTCGAACACGTCCGCGCCGGAGACCGCGGATTCCACACGCGCGCCGGCAAGCGTCGACGACGCCATGGCCCTCATGCGCCGCGCCGAAAGCGACTACCGGTTGGCCGCGGCATTCGTCGTCGCGCACGACACATCGCTCCGCGGCGCGTCCGGCATCGATCGGTATCGCCAACGGCTCGCCGCGCTCGATCGCGTGTCCGATGCCGCGCTCGCTGCCGCGAATCAAGCGCCGGCCGATCCGGTCATCAACCAATACCTCATCTCGGCGCGCACCGCGCGCGAGGTGACGCTGCAGCAGCTCAACGGCTCGCTGCCGGCGGGCATGTCGTTGGCCAGCTATTGATGACCATGCCGATGCGCAGGGGTCGAACGATGCATCGCGGCGCGGTGCTGCTCGCGTCGGCAATCGCGTCGGGCGCCATGGCCGTCCCGTTAGGCACCGTGGGCGCGCAGGACGCGCCGCCCGCCAGCTGCCCGAGCTGCGACAGCGCCAGCGATGCGCGCGCCGATCGCGAGCTCGCCCTCGCGAGCGCGGCGCTCGAGCGCGCGCACCAGGCGCTCGTCGACGCGATGAAGCAGGCGATGGTCTCGCAGGACTCCAGCGGCGCCGCCGCCGAAGCGCTGGCGCGCGCCAACGGAGCGCTGCGGCGCGCGCAGGAGCGCTACGAGCAGCTGACCAGTCAGCTCCTCCTCCGCCGCATGGCGCACGAAGACATCAAGATCGACGTCGGCCAATTCCGCAATCGGACCGGCACTGGATACCTGGGCGTCACGCTGTCCACGAGTACGCCCGAAATGCAGAGTGAAGGCGGCAAGACGCTCATGCGATTCGAGGAGTATCCCACCATTGAATCCGTGGATCCCGACTCTCCCGCCGAGCGCGCTGGTCTGGAGTCGGGCGACAAACTGCTCGCGCTGAACGGCAAGGATGTGACGGCCGGCTGCGAACCCTTTTCCACGCTGCTCAAGCCGGGCGCACACGTGCTTTTGCGCGTCAAGCGCGGCGCCTACACCAAGCAACTGAGCGCGCTCGTCGGCAAGCGGCCGGCGTCCTCGTGGAGCCAGGTCTGGACCGTCCCGCCCGGCTCGCGATACCTCATCGTTCCGAACGCTCCTCAGCCGCAAGCGACGCCGGCGCCGCCCGCACCCCCGGCGCGCGAATCGGACTACGACTCGACCCAGATCCAGATCGCAGTCGCCCCGTTCCCGGCGGTGTCGCCGATGCCCGAGATCTCGACGACCGTCACCCGATTCGGCGGAGCGCTGCTCGTCGTCGCCGGCGCCGAGGTGAGGCCGGTAGGCAACCTGGCCGACTACTTCGGCGTGGGACACGGCGTGCTGGTGCTGCGCGTCGAGTCGGGGACCGTTGCCGCTCGTTCCGGACTCGAGGACGGCGACGTGATCGTTCGCGCCGACGGCAATCCAGTCGACTCGCCGGCCGGGTTGAGCCGCGCCATGTACCGCGCATCCGATTCGCGACTCAAGCTGGACATCGTCCGCCTCAAAAAGAAACGAACGATCGTGCTCAAGTGGGACCGATGAAAAAGCGCGCGCCGGCGTGGATCGCCGGCGCGCGCTGCGTTAGGCAACTGGCCGCTGCCTACTTGCCCTGGCGAATGCTGCCCGGCGGCAGGGAGTAGAGCAGCTTCATCGTCGCACGATCGGCGTTCGACAGGTCGCGCACACGGACCCGCGCCGTCATGATGTCGGTCGTGTCGCTCGTGTGGTCGAGGCCCAGCAGGTGGCCGACCTCGTGGAGCGCGATGGCCTTGACGCTCGAATCGTCCAGCGCCTCGCCGGCGTTGTGGTGCAACGCGAGCGTGATGTTCGCATTGACGATCCACCAGCTGCGGTCGCGCGCCCAGAGCGTTTTGCCGCTGATCGGTGAGTCGAAGTGATCGATCCAGGCGACGTGGACGTCCGCGTCGAGCGAATCGGTCACGAACTGGAAGCGAACCGGGATGCCGAGATCGCTCCACTCCTCGAACGCATCGCGCACGCGTGCCGGGAACGAGTCGCTCCAGCCCGGGATCCCCGCGCCGCTGCCGATCCATACGCGGATGGGCTGCGACGTGCGATCCGGCCAACGCGCCAGCGCCGAGTCGCGCTCCAGCAGAATCTCATCGATGTAGGTGCCGGAGGCGCCGAGAGCCAACCGCTGGCGCACGTCGCCGAGGTCGTGAATCGCCCCGTCGCTGGAAGCTCGAGCCGGGGCAGACGCGGCATGCGCGACCTCGGCGATGTGACGGGCGATGCCCAACCGTCCCGCGTCGGTGTGCGCTTCGACGGGAACCAGACTCACGCGCTGCTCAGGCATCGGGTGCGAGGTCTCGGTCACCTGCGCAGCAACAAAGCCGAGCAACGGGAGAAGAATGACGAGTGGAATGAGGTCCGTACGCTTCATCGCGGTCGGGTACCGAGTGCGGGGCCGGGAAGAAGGAGCCGACATTGGCTCCGCTCATCCAGCTTGACGAACGAGCAGCACGCCGGGGCACGAGCGTGCAGCGCGCGCGCAGAGCAGCGTGAGGAGTCTATTGAGAGCGAATGGGGGACGACGGTGGGAGCAACATTTCGTGGCAGCAGCTAGATGCATCACTAACATGGCGAGGATGCGTCGTACAGACAACTGGTTGCGAGCCCGTGTCACGCGTCGCCGTCTGGCAGAATTGGCCGGACTCCCGTAAGCTGCAACGGCCTTTCAGTGGCAGGACCACCAGTATGCCCGCGATGGACCGCGAGCGGTGGCAGGAGCTCAAGCCGCTGCTCGACCATGCGCTCGATCTCTCCGACGCCGACCGTGACAAGTGGCTGACCGAGCTCAGTATCAGCGCCCCCGAGATCGCGAGCGAATTGACGTCGCTCCTCTCCGGTGACGCGCAGGCGGAGCGCACCGGGTTCATGGCCGAGCCTGTCGCGGTATCGCGCGAGGGTCTCGAGCTGGGCGCGTACACGCTCGTCGAACCCATCGGACATGGCGGCATGGGCTCGGTGTGGCGTGCACGCCGGACGGACGGCCGGTACGACGGATTCGCGGCGGTCAAGCTGCTCAACCTTGCCCGCCTGAGCCCCACGGGCCGGGGGCGGTTCCGGCGGGAAGGCTCGGTGCTCGCCCGCCTAACGCATCCCGGCATCGCGCGGCTGCTCGATGCGGGAGTCAGCGCGAGCGGCCAGCCGTATCTCGTCCTCGAGTACGTCGACGGTC
>DAHUXU010000017.1 GCA_027307005.1 Gemmatimonadota bacterium | reverse complement strand
CGTTGGGCGAACGGGATCGCCGGCTGCGCGCCGTCCTGCCGCGGGTCATCGGCGCGCACGGCGGCCGCATCATCGGTGTGCGGCAATTGATAGCGCACCGATGCGCGCCATTGCTGCCGGGGCACGAGCGGACGGATGCCTTCGACGAGTGCCTTGATGTGATCCGGCGTCGTTCCGCAGCAGCCGCCCAGCACTTTCGCGCCGGCCTGAATGAGGTGGCGTCCGTAGTTGGCGACGTATTCCGGGCTCGCCATGTACATCGTGCGGCCGCCCACATCGCGCGGCATCCCGGCGTTCGGCTGCGCGCTGAGCTTGCGCGATGACACGGCGGCCATCCGTTCGATGGCCTCGAGAATCGCCTGCGGCCCAACCGAGCAGTTGAGTCCGATGATGTCCGCGCCCCAGCCGTCGAGCGCGCGGGCGACGTCTTCGGGGGTGGCGCCGAACGGCGTGAGGCCATCCTGGCCGATCGTCATCTGCGCGATGAGCGGCGCCGATGCGTCGACGTCGCGCGCCGCGCGAATGGCTGGCTCGATCTCATCGAGGTCGGCGAACGTTTCGAGGATGAAGAGGTCGACGCCGCCCTCGCGCAGCGCCTCCAGCTGTTCGCGGAACATCGCGCGCGCTTCGTCGCGGCTCGTCGGGCCGAACGGCTCGATGCGAATGCCTAACGGGCCGACCGCGCCGGCCACGAGCACGTGGTCGCCCGCCGCCTCGCGGGCCAGCCGCGCGGCGCGACAGTTCAGATCGCGCACCTGCCCCTCGAGACCGTGCGGCGCCAGTTTGATGCGGTTCGCGCCGAAGCTGTTCGTCTCCAACACCTCGGCGCCCGCCTTCACGTACGAGCGATGCACGTCGCGCACGAGATCGGGCGCGCGCGCGTTGAGCTCATCGTAGCATTGATTGATGAACACCCCGTGCGAATACAGCATCGTGCCCATCGCGCCGTCGAACACCACGATGCGGTCTGGCTCGAGCAGCTCGCGCGCGTCGCGCCGCGGACTCACGGCGCGACTCCGGTGTCGCGCTCGCCACCGCTCCGCACGGCGTAGTACTTCGCCGCCGGATGGTGGACGATGATCGCCGCCGTCGACTGCTCGGGCACGAGTTGGAACGCCGTGGTCAACACTATGCCTAACGACTCGGCCGCCGGCAGCAGACGGAACACGGTCGCGTGGTCGTCCAGGTCCGGACACGCCGGATAGCCCCACGAGTACCGCTTCCCCTGGCCGGCCGCCATGCCGAGCTGACGCCGCACGTACCGGTGCATCCACTCGGCCACCGCTTCGGCTGCCTCGACCGCAAGACCGTGCAGGTAGTACGCTTCCGTGTATTCGCTCCGCGACTGCAGCTCGTCGAAGCGGCGTTGGGCCGCGTCGCCGACAGTCACGATCTGCAGCGCAGCGACATCCACGTCGCCCGATTCCACCGACCGGAAATAGTCGGCGAGACACAGCCGCTCCCGACCGTCCTGCCGCGGGAACTTGAACCGCGCCACCTCGCGCAGGGCGCCGCCATCGCTGCCGTAGGCGGCAGCGTCGTACACGATGAGCGAGTTGCCCTGTGACTGCACCGGAAAAAATCCGTACGCCGCTCGCGGGACGAGCCACCGTTCCGCGCGCGCGCTCGCCGAGAGCCGCTCGAGCGTCGGACGGAACTCGTCCCGCACCGTTGCATCGAACGCCTCGCCCGAACCGCGCCCACCCCACTGCTACCGAAACAGCTCGTCGAGGTCGAGCAGCGCCAACACCTCATCGAGCGGAATGTCGTGCAGCACGCGGGCGCCGAAGAACGGCGCTTCGGGGATCGCGTTGTCCGTCGCGACCTCCGAGCGCGTCGTCGCGTCGGTGCCGGCAGCGATGTCCTTTCCGACCGCCGAGCGCAGAAAGACGTCGCGTCGCGCGCCATCCAGGTTGCCCGTGACGAACGCCTCGCGCCGATCCGGATCCATGAGCGCTTCCACGGAATCGAGTCCCTCGAACGCATCCTTGCAGTAAAACACGCCCGGGGCGTACGCTCGTTCTCCATCGACGAACAGCGCGCGCCGGCCGAATCGCCGATTGATTGCCGCGCCGCCGATCAGCACCGGCACCTTCAGCCCGCGCCGATCCAGCTCCTGGACGCATATCGGCATCTGCTTCGACGTCGACACGAGCAGCGCCGACAATCCGATGGCGTCGGCGCCCACCTCGACGGCCTTGTCGATGATCGTGTTCACCGGCACCTGCTTGCCGAGGTCGAACACCGTGTAGCCGTTGTTCGAGAGAATCGTGTTCACGAGCGACTTGCCGATGTCGTGCACGTCACCATAGACCGTGGCGAGCACCACCTTCCCCTTGGTGTATCCCTCGGCGCGCTCGAGGAACTGCTCCAGATGCCTAACGGCGCGTTTCATCACCTCGGCGCTCTGCAGCACGAACGACAGAATCAGCTCGCCCGCACCGAACTTGTCGCCGACCTCTTTCATCGCCGGCAGCAGGACCTCGTTGAGGACGCGGATCGGTTGCTCCCGCACGCCGGCCGCGTCGAGTGCGTCTTCGATGCCGTCCTTTTTGCGGTGCAGAATCTGCCAGTGGATGCGGCCGTCGGGCCCGAGCGCCGCCAGGTCGGATTCGGCGGACGCGTCGGCAGTCCCCGGCGATGCCGGATCGGCGCTCGCCGAGAATTCGATGAACCGCTGCAACGCGTCGGGGCGCCGGTTGAAGACCAGGTCGTCCGCCAGCGCCCGCTCCTCGAGTGAGAGCTCGGCGTACGGCCGGATGTGCGCCGGATTGACGATCGCCATGTCGAGTCCGGCCTGCACGCAGTGATGCAGAAAGACGGAATTGAGCACGGCGCGCGCGGCCGGCGCGAGTCCGAAGCTGACGTTGCTCACGCCTAACGACGTCAGCACGCCGGGCAGCTCGCGCTTGATCAGCCGGATGCCCTCGATCGTCTCGGCCGCGCTGTCCACCCATTCCGCTTCGCCCGTCGCGAGGGTGAAGGTGAGATCGTCGAAAATCAGATCCTCGCTGGCCAGGCCGAACTCGTGCACCGCGATGTCGTGGATCCGCCGCGCGATCTCGAGCTTCCGTTCGCGCGTCTTCGCCATGCCTGCTTCGTCGATCGTGAGCGCCACGACGGCCGCGCCATGCAGCTTCACCAGCGGCAGCACCGCTTCGATGCGCGCGCGCCCGTTCTCCATGTTGATGGAGTTGACGATCGCGCGGCCCGGCACGTGCTCGAGCGCACGCGCAATCACCTCGGCTTCGGTGGAGTCGATCATGAGCGGCGTCTCGACGCTCATCGACAGAAGCTTCACCACCCGCGCCATCTGCTGCGCTTCGTCGGCGCGTTCGGTGAGCGCCACGCACACGTCGAGCACGTGCGCGCCGGAATCCGCCTGTTGCCGCGCGACGCCGACGATGCCTTCGTAATCATCGGACAGGAGCAGCTGCTTCACTTTCCGCGACCCCTGCGCGTTCACGCGCTCGCCGATGAGCAGCGGCGGCGGATCCTGGTGCAGGGTCAGCGCGCGCATGGCCGACGACACGCGCGGCACGTGCGGCGCCGCGCGCCGCGGTCCGCCGCGCTCCAGCGCGCGCTCGGTGCGCACGACGGCGTCGAGGTGTGCCGGCGTCGTGCCGCAACACCCGCCCACCACGCGGACGCCGAAGTCGCGCACGAACTCGCCTAACGCAGTAGCCATCGCCTCCGGCTCGAGCGGATACACCGCGTCGCCGCTGCCGGTGTTGAGCGGCAGGCCGGCGTTCGGGATGCACGACACGGGGCGCCGGGCATGTTCGGACAGCCACCGGATCGGCTCCCGCATGTGCTCGGGTCCCGTCGAGCAGTTGAGGCCGAGCACGTCGACGCCTAACGACTCGAGGGTGGTCATCGCGCTCGCGATGTCGGTGCCCAGCAGCATGCGGCCGCTCGTATCGAGCGTGACCTGCGCTTGCACGGGGACACGCCGCCCGATGTCCGCAAACAGCCGCTCGAATCCGGCCAGCGCGGCCTTCACCTCGAGAATGTCCTGCGCCGTCTCGACCAGCAGCAGGTCGACACCACCCTCGACCAGCGCCTTCGCCTGCTGGTAGTAGTCGTCGACGAGCTCGGCGAACGTCACCGCCGACAACGTCGGATCATCGCTCGACGGGAGCATTCCCGTTGGGCCGATCGATCCGGCGACGAACCGGCGCCGGCCGTTGCCCGCGGCGTCGCATGCGGCCCGCGCCAGTTGGGCCGCACGCACGTTCAGCGCGTGCACCTTGTCGCCCAACCCCCACTCCTTGAGCCGGCGCGGCGTGCTCTGGAACGTGCAGGTCTCGACCACGTCGCAGCCCACGGCCAGAAACGACTCGTGGATCCCGCGCACGACGTCCGGCCGCGTCAGCACCAGATAGTCGTTGCACCCTTCCGTGCGCGCGCCGCCAAAATCGTCGGCCGTCAACGCCTGACGCTGGATGTTCGTCCCCATCGCGCCATCGAACACCAGGACGCGCTGCGCCAGCTCGCGCAGATACGGCGAGTCGCTGCGATGCGCAGTGGCGCGGGACACGGTGACAACACTCATATGATCATCCGATAACAAAAATGCCCAGGTGCGCACAGGCACCGGGCCGGCGCTTTAGCGGAATGTTTAACGTGGCCGCAAGTTGCCTTAAATCGCCACGAACCAATTTCACAACCTACACGCACCATAACCGCAACGCTCAGAAGAGGCAAGATACCTTCGGGCTCGGTAGCTGTTCAGTTTAGGGCGCCGCGGGGCCAGTGCCGGAACAGGTGCGAGGTGGTGGGCTTCCTCGCTCTGGAGACACGGATTGAACGGAAGCAGCACGGCGAACGGCAGGGATCGCTCGGCTGCTCGGCGCCGGCTCCATCACGCGTGGTCGGTTGTTGTCCGGCCTTGTCCATCTTGTCCAGTCTTGTCCGCCTTCTATCCGCCCTTGTGCGTCACACCTGCCTCCACCGGCTCATCGGTGACGCGCGGCTCGTATCCGTATCGCACGAGATGGTTGTGCAGCACGGCGTCGAGGATCGCCTGCTGATCGGCAGTAAAGTCTCTCCGCCACTTCTCGTTCTCGCTGTGCAGCGACGCGGTGCGAATCGTCCGCTCGAACGATCGCACCCACGGCAGCTCCGCGAACTCGGCCACGCGCCGAAAGTGCTCCACGGGGTCGCGGCACACATCCTCGTACCTGATCTCCACCATGCACGATGCCGGCACGGACTGCTTCGCGCTGTCCATCGCATCCATAAGGATCTTCCATTGAATGCCGGCTAACGCAACGAACGATCGATCGTATCGCTGCCATTCCGCCGCTTGCTCGGATGTGAGGTCGCCGAACAACCATCCCGATGGCCCGCGCCACCCGCGCCACCACGGCACTTTGAGAAACGATGCAGCGACCGGACGACCATCGCGCATCACGTGGATGAACTTCGCGTTCGGAAATATCTCCCGGAGATATCCCACGCGCGGCCAGCCCGTCACTTTGGCCACGAGCTGCGGCCGGCTCTTCGTCGGCACACGACTCAGCGCGCCGCGCACGTTTGCCCGTGCATCGTTCTGGACGTCGCTGGCCAGCAGATCGCGACACGGCGACGTGAAGCCCGGCGCCAATTGCTCCCAGTAGTCGTAGCACTCGCCCGGGTCGATCATGTGCGACAGGCTGCCCCCGACCAGAGGCATGGCGAGCGCGTGCATGAGCGCACGGTTCGCCGGCGACGCGTTAGGCCATTGCTCCAGCACGCGCGACAACCACGCCGCGCGAGGATGCCGGCACATCAAGCGGTGGAAAACGCTCGATCCGCTGCGCCCAACGCCCACGATGAAGAGCGGGGCCGGATTCACCGCGATCCGCTCACGCTCGCGCCGCTCCTTCGCTGCCGGCGCCACACGGCACGCACACGTTCACGCTCCTGTTCGATTTGAAGCCGATGCGCCGATCTGCCGCCGCTCAGCTTGGTCGGCCCGAACAATGACCGATTCCCGAGCTTCATGCAATCACGAATGCGCGTGCCGGCCGTCGCCCTACTCGCGCTCCAGGTGTTGCCAGGCAGCGCGCTGGCCACGATCCTGCACAATACGCCCGGAATGCTCGGCCCGCGAACCAGTGCACCTGCGTCGGGTACGATTCGCGAGCGGTCAATCGCCGATTCGCTTTGACGTCCAGCATCGGGACGAGAGGAGTCCCACGAATGCGCCTTCCGTTCACTATCGCCATACTCGCGGCCGGCGGCACGATAGCAGCGCTCGCCGCGCTGGACCGCGTTCAGTCTCCGAGTGCAGATCGTGTTCCAGTCGCCCCCGCGGCGATCGGTGCGACACACATCACTCGTCCCCCCGCACGGTCGGGGTACAGCGCTACGTCACCACACTGGCCATGGATCCGAACCATGGTCACCGACTTCCGGACGCAGTACGTGTCCAACGCCGCACAGCGCAACGCCGAGCGCGCCTGGACCGCCGCGCACTTCGACTTCGTGATGGGCGGCGATCTCCAGCAATACAAGTCGCTCAACCCGGCCATCCGCGACATCCCGTACGCACTCGATTGGAACGTCATGCAGCCGGGCGAGCAGAAGTCGGGAGGGCTCGCGACGTCGTACTACGATGACATGCAACAATGGTTCGCCGCGCATCCGCAGTATCCGCTCGAGAAGGCGTTCATTCACCTCGCCGGCTCGGACCCGACGCCTGCATCGCGCTTGCAGTTCACCGCGTGGGGGTCGAAGCGCTGGGCCATCAATCCCGGCGATCCGGGCGCGCGCGCCTACGTGCAGGACCGCATTCGACGCTTCGTCGGCAACGCCGACGGCGTGTTCTTCGATTCGCACTCGTCGGGCGACATCGGCAAAGCGTTAGGCAAAGCGCCCCTCGCCGAGTACCCCGATCGCCAGGTCTATCAGAAGGACATGGTCGAGTACGTGCACGAGATCGCGCAGGCCATCGCGCCGAAAATCGTGATGCTCAACACGTCAGAATACATGAAGCCGTTCGACTGGAACATGGCGACGGCTGCCGGCGCGGTGCACCTCGAGCGCATGAACAATCCGCTCACCGAACTGATGACCGAGCGCTGGCGTTGGGTCGACACGCTGCTCACGCACAACGTGTTGGTCGAGCTGGTGTCGTTGGACAGCTGGGCCGATGCCAACAACGTGCACGGCGTCTTCGGGACATATACGCCGGGCAACTATGGATCGAAGGCCGAACGTCTCAAGATGTTCGAGCTCGCCAGCTATTACCTCGTCGTGCCGTCGTCTCCCGACCGCCTGTTTCTCGATCTCGAGAACGCCTGGAAGGTGCCCTACGACCAGGTGTGGCTGAAAGCGCAGGAGTACGACGTTGGGCATCCGACGGGTCCGCGGCACGTCATCCAGAGCGGCCGTGACAGCACCAACACCGGATTTTCGATCTGGGCGCGTGAATTCGATCACGCGCTGATCCTCGCGCGCCCGACCAGTACCTGGAAGAATCGCATTTTCGGCGACAGCACCGCGGTGCTGGTGCCGCTCCCGAATGGCGAGTCGCTGCGTCCCCTCCACGGCGACGGGACCCTCGGCGTCCCGGTGACGTCGGTGCGGCTGCGCCAGAGCGAGGCGATGATTATGGTGCGTTAGGCTTGCGCCGCCGGCGCGCGCTTCTGCAGCACGGCGATGATGTTGGGCCGCGCACCTGCCGCCCACTTCGAGGAGATGAGTCGGATCCAGCACAGCTCCAGCGCCGCCAGCGGCGGCACCAGTGCGAAGACTGCGCCCGTCGCGCTCATCTGAATCGACACGACATCGAAGCCGCATCGCGCTGCGACGCCGCGAATCGCCTTCGAGGAATTGAGACGGTAATACGCGGGAAAGACGTCCCGCTTGCTCCGCCCTTCGAGTGCGGCAGCGGCGATGTACTTGAGGCCCTGCGGCATCGGTGTCAGGAACAGCGTCGGGAACGTCCACCGATTCGGCGTATGCAGCAGCACGAGACCGCCATCGGCCAACAGTCGCCAGATCTCAGCAATCTCGCGCTCGGGTTCGCGCAGATGCTCGCACACCATGTTGGCAGTCACGAGATCGAACGAATCATTCTTGAACGGCAGGGCTCCGACGCGCGCCAGACAGCGCCGCTGAATCGTCGTGTTGTCGCGCAGCGACGCGAGATCCGGATCCACGCCGAACACGCGGTCGCTCCGCGACACGAGCGACCGCTCGGCCTCCAATCGCCACGGGCCTAACAAATGCCGCCCGCATCCCACGTCTAACCAGCGGATGGATGGCCTGATGAATCGCTCCAGCGCTTCCTCGTACTGCCTCGGCGCAGCCTGCAGACCGGGGACGATTCGACGCTCCATTCGCCAGTACAGCCTGCGCAGGCCGTAGACAAGTCCGCTCACGTCGGCACTCGGATCGCGGCCGAGCCGCAGCATCGTCAGTGCGCTCGATGATCCGGCGATTCGTCTGCGCGGCGCCCCGTAGCCCGCGTCCGCTCGTCGACGCGCTGCACCAGCGCAAGAAGACGGTTGCGCTCCAACGGCAGATCGAGCTCTGCCAGCACCAGCCGCTGCAAGGCTGCAGCGAGCGTTGGGCGCGTCGCGTCTCCGCTGTGATACACGAGGAACGAGCCGCCGCTCTCGAGCGGCAATCGCGCGATCTCCGGATTGGCTAACGCCAAATTGCGGTCGATGATCGCGACCAACGGCCGCGCTGTCCCCGCGATCTCGATCGCGTCGTGCACCGAAAGTGCTGTGTGAGGCACGTGTCCGGCGTGCGCCAGCATTTGCGCCAGACCCTCGAGCAGTGCCTCGTCTCCACCGACCAGGAGGATGCTCGCCATCTGCGTTCCGGTGTGAGTGATGAACGCGTCCCGAGCGGCGCACCGAAAGGTCAAGCGACGCCGATCGAGTGCATGAAACTCTCCAGGAGCACGAGCACGAAATACGCCACCAGCGGCGAAACGTCGAACATGCCGAATGGCGGAATGACCGATCGCAGCGGACGCAACAACCACTCCGTCAGCGAGACGGACCACCGGATCCACGACTTGTACGGGTTGATTTGCAACCATGACGCGATGATCCGAACGATCAGCGCCAATTTGAGGATGCCGAACGTCAAACTCACCACCAGATCGTAAATCCCGCGCGATCCGCGATTCGCGGACACGGCCGCCTCCACGATCATTTCGCGCACGAATTGCAGCGTGAGAATCAGCAGGATGCCGGCGATGACTACCACGACGAGCGCCCACCCGGGCGCGCTCGCCGGCATTCCTCCGGCGCGAACCACACGACGTTCGACGGGCGCCAGCGCGGGATCCACGACCCGCCGAAAAAAGCGGGCAACCGGTCCGAATGGATTGATGCGCCGTGTGCGAACCAGCCAGTCGAATGCAAAGACCACGAACAACACCGCCGCGACCGCGAAGAGCGCCG
>DAHUXU010000012.1 GCA_027307005.1 Gemmatimonadota bacterium | reverse complement strand
CGGACACCGCTGGCCGCGCCCGGCATCATGGCCGGCATTCGCACCGCGGCCGTGATCGACGTCGGCACGGCCACGCTGGCGGCGTTCATCGGCGCGGGCGGCTTGGGCGAACCGATCGCCACCGGACTCGCCCTCAACGATACCCGCCTCATTCTCTCAGGCGCGATTCCCGCCGCCGTGCTCGCGCTGATCGTCGACGCCGTGCTCGCCGCCGTCGAATGGTCCACCACGCCCGAGCCGCTCCGCGCCGCGGCCCGCGAACGGTCGCGCGACCGCTAGCCGCCTAACGTCAGGCTTTGTCGACCTTCTCGACGACCAGCGTGTAGTTGGCCGCGAGCGCGGCCAGCGCGCCGATCGCCACCCAGATCGGGAGCAGCACCGCACCCACCACGCCCACCGTCAGCGGCACTTCCATCAGCGTGTGTCCCTGCTCGTTCTTGATCGTGATGCGGCGGATGTTGCCCTCGTGGACGAGCTCCTTCACGCGCGACAACAGGCGCTCGCCGCTCACCTTGTGCTCCTCGGTGTGGACCTTTCCCTCGGACGATGGAGGCGGTGTGGTGGGCGTCATCGCGTACCCCTTGGATGAGTTCTGCTCGGTCATTTCTCGGTATCCGTCGCGAGCACTTTGGAAACTGCGGCGTGTGCCAGCACGACATCCGGGTCGCGCTGCAGCGCCTCGTAATAGTGCGTTCCGAAACCTACTCCCTCTTCGACGGGCGTGAGCAACGCGCGCGCGGTATTCATGAGCCCGTGCACGTCCGCCATCGTCGGCGGCTCATCCGAGTCGAGTCGCTCGTCGATCTCGACCACGAGCACCGAGATCGGCCTGAGCCACACGAACCACGGATCGTGAATCACCAGCTGCAGCAGCTCGCCGCTCGTCGACACACGCCCCACGACCCGCTCGAACGTCCTTCGCTCCGAATACACGAGCGTCTTGTGCAACCCCAGTAGCGCCCGTCGCAAGGCGCCCAAGCGTTGCCGGGGAAGATCGGTTTCGGACATGAAGAAAAGTAACTGAGCCGAGAAACCCCGGCGCCGCACGGAGTGTTCGGCTTTGTCCGGCTTTGTCCGGCTTTGTCCGCGCCCTGTCCGCCTTAGTGGTCCGGCCTTGTCCGGCTTTGTCCGCGTGGTGTCCGCCTTAAGGCAGCAGATCTCCGCACTTCCCATCGAACCACTCTACAGGATGCGACGTGACATCGGCCAGGTCGTGCATGACTTCGTGCCGCACGACGAGCGTGTCGCTCGCGTAGAAGTCGGCGATCACGATGGTGTGCAGACTCGGGTAGGTGACTGCGGCCGCGTAGCCGCCCGCGTCCGGAGCATGTACCAGCGATCCGGGCACGTGATACCAGCGGATGCGCGCGTAGTCGCCCACGAGTCCCGAGCATCGCTCCATGCCGGCGTACGCCGTGGCGTACCAGGAGGGCGGCGTGAGCGGTGTGGCGTTGACCAGTGCCGCCGGAGCAATCGGCGCCGATGGCGAGGCGCAGGTGAGCGCGGCGAAGCTCGCGGCGGCAAGGAGCGCGACGCGAGGCAGGAGGGGGCCGGTCGACTCGTGGTGCGAACGCATGGCCGGCTCGAGTGCAAGCCGGATTCCATCGTCGTCGACCCGTTAACCCCTTCCGCGCGGCCAAAATCGACGCCCGGGCGCACCAACATCGATGCGTGCTCGACTTATGGAACGATCTGTGCCTGCTTGCTGGGGGGAATCGTAGCGGGCGCAGCCATAGCCGACCGGATGGCATCGCCCTTGCCCGACGAACCTGCGTCACCCCGATTCGCGGTCGCTCATGACGTCGTTGCGACCGCATCCAAAGTCAAATCGTTCGGAGGAAGGCTCCATGCGCCATTTTGCGTCGCGACGTGTCAGCCGGTTCGCGCTTTCTCTGGCTGCGCTCGCCTCGGCTGCAACGCTTGCTGCGTGCGGAAGCGGCAGCGGCACCGGTGTCAACACCGGTTCGGTCAACGTGTCGGCCGCCACCACGGGCGCGGATGTCGATTCGAGCGGCTACAGCGTCGTGGTCGACAACGGCAATGGACACCCCATCGGCATCACCGATTCGGTTACGGTGTCCGGGGTCGGGTCGGGCAGCCATCAGGTGGTGCTCGCGTCGGTCGGGTCGAACTGTGTGGTATCGCCGAGTGACACGCAGACGGTCACGGTGACGAGCGGCTCGGCCGCGTCGGTGTCGTTCCAGGTGACATGCGCGCTGCGGCAGATCGTGTTCGCGTCGTTCCCGTCCGACAGCGGCGACATTTTCACGATCGCCGACGACGGCACCACCGCGCACCAGCTGGCCTCGTCGCCGAGCTTCGATGGGCTGCCGTCGTGGTCGCCTAACCGGCAGCTGATCGCGTTTTCGTCCAGCCGGCAGCACACCGGCCACGGCTTCGACATCTGGGTCGTGACGCCCGACAACACGGGGCTCAAGCGCCTAACGACCGCGACCGGCGAAAACGGCCTGCCCGCGTGGTCGCCCGATGGGAGCAAGATCGCGTTCGCGTCCACGCGCACGGACACGACCGTTGGGCACGCCGAAATCTGGGTGATGAACGCCGACGGCAGCAACCCCGTGCAGTTGACGCACGATGACGCGCTGGCCAACGCGCCCGCGTGGTCACCCGACGGATCGCAGATCGCGTATCAGTCCGACGCCTCCGGCCCAACGCAGATCTGGGTGGTGAACGCGGACGGCAGCAATCCGCACCAGCTGACCAGCGACCAGTCCAACGACGCCTCACCCTCGTGGTCGACCACCGGCATGATCGTGTTCCAGTCGGACCGGGATCGCACCGCCGGTGACACGTCCGAGGTCGAGGTCTACGTGATGAAGTCCGACGGGACGAATCAGACGCGGCTCACGACGAGCCCCGGCTTCGACGGCACGCCGGCGTGGTCGTCCGACGGCAAGAAGATCGTGTTCGAAAGCAGCCGCAGCGGCCACTCGGACGTGTGGATCATGAACGCCGATGGCACGAAGCAGACGCGCGTCACGAGCAACGGCGCTGACAACGGGACGCCCAAGTTCGAACCGTGATGGGTGAGGGAAGCGCGCCGATGTGCGCGCTTCCCTCGCCGCTCACCATCCCGGCGTGAGCTGGAATCCCCACTGGTTCTTCGCGTTCGGACGCTGGAACGGGTGCGCGTACCAGACCTCCGCCACGAGATAGCCCAACACGTTCACGCGCATGCTCACGCCCGCGCTGACAATCGGCACGCGGCCCTGCGACGTGGTGGAGAACTCGATGTTCGGCGGGTTGGCCGACGTCCACGCCACGCCGGCGTCCACGAACGGCGAGAGCTCGGTGGCCAGGTACGGGAAGTTGATCAGCCCGAACTGGTCGGTGCCTAACACAGGAATGCGCAACTCCACGTTGGCCACCGCCATCTTGCTGCCGATCAATCGGTCGAACACCGGGCAGCTGCTGGTCGTGGACGCGACGCACTCGTTCGCGTTGATCGAGTTCACGTCGTAGCCGCGCACCAGCTGCGGGTCGCCCACGTACAGCGGAAACAACTCGGGGTTGTCGGCGTCCGGCCCGTAGCGGCCGAGGTGAATGGCGCGGAATGCGAAGGTGATCGGACGCATGAAGAAGTAGCGCCGGTAGTCCGCCAGCACGTTCTCCATGCGCAGCGATCCGAACGACGGATCGACCTCGAAGCGATAGCGGCCGCCGGCGATCGGCGACGTGAAGCCGTAGTACGAGTAGTCGCCCACGAACGCCGCCGTCAGCGACACGTAGTTCCACGTCGGCAACCCCGACGACACGTTCTGCTGCGTCTCGCCGAACGGAATGCCGGTTTGCGGGTCGATGAACAGCCGGAAGAGCTGCGTGCCGTAGCTCAGGTGCGTCGCGGAGATGCCGAATTCGAAGCGCTTGGTGAGATCGAGCGGATATTGCGCGGCCGCATTCACCTGATCGTAATACTGCCGAATGAGCCGCTGCTCGAATACGGTGGCCGGCACCTGGTTGCCGCCGTTATCCGTCAGCGTGGTGTCGAAGGCATCGGCGCCGATGAGCGGATACACGGTGTGCGAGAGTCCCACCTGCCAGTTCCACCGGTGGGCGAGATTGGCGTAGAAGACCGATCCGCCGAAGTCCTGGATGTCGCCGGCACCGCCTAACTCGACACCGATGACGTTGTTGCTCAACTGGTCGGCGAAGTACGCGGTGACGCCGCCGCCGGCGATCGTTCCGTAAGGCCCGACGCCGACGCCGACGCCCGGCGAGCCCAGATACTCGAGCGACAGCTTCGGGTTGTACGGCAGCGTCGCATACTGCTCGGCCGGCGGCAGGCCGGTGACCGGATCGTGCACGCGCTCGGTGATCTCGCCGACTTCCACCGGCTTGAGCGGCGGCATGTTGCCGGCGATCGACGTCGTGTCCACGTTAGGCCCGAGCAGCGTGCCGCCGGCTTCGTCGGGCTGGATGGTGTGCAGCGAATAGCCGCCGCGCTCGAACAAGGAGAACGCGAGACGGCCTTCGTCCCTGGCGACCGACAGGGCGGGGGAGAGCGCTTCGATGCCGCTCACGCCCGTCGCCGACTTCGTCACCTCGTAGACTTCGTTCGTCTGGAGGTTGATGCGATAGATGTCATCAAATCCGCCGCGATCGGAGACGAAGTAAATGCTCTTGCCGTCCGGCGAATACTGCGGGTTGATGGACTTTGCATTCGGGAACACGGGCACGAGCGAGATCTTGCGCGTGTCCATGTCCATGAGCGCGAGGTGCATCGGCCCGTACTTGAGCGTATCGAGATTGGTGAGCGGCCCGGAGTCCGTGACGAACGCGACCGTCTTGCCATCGGGCGACCACGTCGGCTGGATCTGCGCGTAGCGGTCGTGCGTGAGCTGTTCCTGGTTGCCCGTCTTGAGATCGTAGAGGTACAAGTCGCTGATGCCGCCCACCATGCCGGCGAACACCATCTTGTCGCCGGGGCCCCACGAGACGTCGGTGATGGAGCTCACGCCCTGCTTGGGCTTGATGCGGCGGACGATGTCCTTCTTGGCGACGTTGAAGATATCGATCTCGTTCCGGCCGTCGGCGTAGACGATGAACGCGAAGTCGTTGCCGTCCGGCGACCACGAGCCCGACGAGTTGATGAAGCTGATGGCGTCGAAATGCTGGTCGCTGTTCGGCCCGGTGAGCTTCTTCACGATCTGTCCCGTCTGCGCGTCGGCGACGTACAGGTCGATGTTCAGCAGGCCGCGCGTCGTCAGGAACGCGAGGTACTTCCCGTTGGGGCTCAGGGCGGGCGACACGTCCATGTCGCCGTACTTGCTGCCCGGCCGGAGGAGGCGCTTGCCTAACGAATCGGGCGCCTGCCGCCCCTGCATGAGCGGGAGATACGCGTCGCGGATGGCCTGCAGCCACTGCGCCGACAGCGTGTCGCTGCTCATGCCGAGGGTGCGGCGGATGCCCAACTCGAATCCGCTCTGCAGCGACGCGCGGTAGAGCTGCTGGACCACGTCGTCGCCCCAGCGCCCGCCAATGTAGGCCCACAGCGCCTCGCCGTAACGGTACGGGAAATAGCGCGGGTCCGTGCTCAGCTTCTTGATCGTCGGAATGTCGTTGCGCAGCGCCGCGTCGCGCAGCCACATGGCGGTGTTCGGGTCGTTCCTGCCTAACGAGAGATACTCGGCCATGCCTTCGATGAGCCACAGCGGCAGGCGGTCGAGCGCGATCATGCCTCCGCCCTTCATCTTTCCGGCGATGTCGTATTGGAACACGTGCGTCAGCTCGTGGCCGATCACGTGGTCGTCGTCGGCGTACACGCCGGTGAACGGCAGCACGACGCGGCTCCGCAATCCCTCGGTCACGCCGCCTGTGCTCTGGTCGATGAACCCGCCGATGACGTTGGTCTGCTCGAAATCGGCGTGGTTGGCGTAGAGGATGATCGACCGCCGATCGAATTCGTCGGTCAGGGTCTTGCTGTGCCGCGCGTACCACCGCTCGGCCATGCGCGCCGCATCGACTGCCGCGAGCGACTCCGCGGCATAGTAGTAGACGTCGAAGTGCGGCGTCTTGAGCCGCTTGAAGTGGAACGTCTGGTACTGGACTTTGTTGCGGCCGAAGTACTGCGCCGCGGCAGTGGACGGCAGGCTAAAGGCGAATCCCGTCGCGAGCGTCGCCGCGATCATGAGAGCCTTACTCCCTGCTATGCGTACGCTCGGCACGTTAGCCTCTCGTAGGGGGTGAGCGCGCGACTCGACGAGCGACTGCGTCGCGCAATCGTTGTACCAATACACGCCCCGTCTTCGCGGTTCGCGCGAGACGATGTGCAGATGGCGCACGTACGATACTACAGCTCAGCCTCATCGGAAGATGGTGTTGTCTGCCGATGTCCTGCGTGCATTGCCGACAGTGAGTGACCGCATTCCGACACAGGTTGCGTCCCCCGTCGAGGACGCCGAACGCGACCGCACTGGCCGCCGCCGCGATGCTCTTCTATCGTTCGGCGTGCACCTCCAATCCCAGCCGGCCGCGCGATCCGTCGTCGCCGATCGCGTGCGGTTTCTCGTTTGCTATCTGCTGTTCTGGACGGCCGCGTTTCTCGTCGCGCGGGGCATCTTCATCGTCTACGAACATCACGCTGCCGCACAGTTGGGCATCGGCACCATCGGCCGGGTGTTCCTCAACGGCGCGCGCATGGACCTTTCCGCTGCTGCGTATGCGACGATAGTGCCATCACTGCTCATCATCCTTGGCCGTGTGGTGCGGCCGAGTGTGGTTCGCGGAGCACTTGCCACATATACCTATGCCTTGGTCGTCGTGGTCACGCTGTTCACCGCGGCCGACCTCGGTATTTACGATGCGTGGGGCGTGCGGCTGGACGCAACGCCTCTCACCTACTTGCGGACCCCGCAGGAAGCGTATGCGTCGGCAGAGTCCGGCCCGGTGGTCCTCTGCGCCATAGTCGCGCTCGTCTTCGGCGCACTTTGCATCGTCGCGTATCGCCGGCTCGTCGCGCGCCGTTTGGACGCGCGCCCAACCACGACCGGAGCCTCGGCGGCCGTCCTCGCGCTGGGGGCCTTCCTCATCGTGCCGATTCGCGGCGGCGTGCAGTGGACGCCGCTCAATCAGAGCAGCGTGTACTTCTCGAGCAACGAATTCGCGGATCAGGCCGCGCTCAACGTGCCGTGGAACGTCGCGCATTCGCTGACCACCGAGAATGCGTTGGGCCGCGCGAATCCGTACACGGCCATCGACGCGGCCACCGCGCGCCGCGTCGTGGACAGCCTGCTCGCCGATCCATCCGCCACGCCGTCGACGCTGCTCCGGATCCGCCGGCCCAACATCATTCTCATCATCTGGGAGAGTCTGACGGCCAAGGTCGTGGCTCCGTTAGGCGGCGTGGCCGGCGTCACGCCGAACCTGGATTCGCTCGTCCGCGACGGCGTCTTCTTCGACCACTTCTACGCCTCGGGAGACCGAAGCGCCAAGGGGCTCGTCGCCATCCTGAGCGGCTTTCCGCCCCTGCCGCACGTACAGGTGATGAATACGCCGAACCGCGCGGCCAAACTTCCCATGTTGAGCCGAGATCTGGGCGATGCGGGGTACGCCACATCGTTCTACTACGGCGGCGAGCTCGCGTTTGCGAACATCAAGTCGTACCTGCTCAACGGACGCTTCGACACGCTGGTGGGAGAGCGCGCCTTCCCGCGCGACGAACGCAACTCGAAATGGGGCGCGCACGACCAGTATGTGTTAGGCCGTTTGCTGAGCGACGTGCCCGCGATGCGGCGCCCGTTCTTCAGCGCGCTGTTCACGCTGAGCAGCCACGAGCCGTTCGAGGTGCCGATGGCGCCCGTGTTCCCGGGCCAGGACCAGCGCGCGAAGTTCCTCGATTCACACGCCTACGCGGATCGCAGCGTCGGCGCATTCATTCGCGCCGCGCGCGCACAGCCGTGGTGGGACAGCACGCTGGTCGTGATCGTCGCCGACCACGGGCATCCGCTGCCGCACCTCCTCCTGCCCAACGGAACGCAGGCCGACTCGCGGCAGCGTATCCCGATGCTCTGGCTGGGCGGCGCGCTCGCGCGCCGCGATACCGTCATCACGCGCTTCGGCGCGCAAACGGATCTCGCGCCCACGCTGCTCGCCCAACTGGGCCTCGATCACGCGCAGTATCACTTCGGCCACGACGTCCTCGCGCCCGGCGCAACGTCGTTCGCCTACTATTCTTTCCTCGATGGCTTCGGCTTCGCCGATGGGCGCGGCAGTCTCGTGTACGACGCGCTCGCCCGGCGCGTCACCGAGCGCTACGGCGATGCAGGAGAGCCGGAGCAGCGCGCGGGACTCTCGCTGCTCCGGCTCTCGTTTCAGGCCTATCTCGACAAGTAAAGCCGGCACCGCCCAACGCAGCGCCGGCGCGACACCTTACTGCACGATGACGACGCCGGTGTCGGCCTTCACGGAGTCGTCAAGATACGTATATGTGCCGTTCCTGAGAAACACGGTGAACTTCGACTGACCAACGCCGATCGGGCCGCTCCCCTGCAAGGAATCGGGCGACAAGGCGGCGATGAAGCTGATCGCGTGTACCGCGTCGGTGGCTGTCCACGTCACGGTATCGCCAACCGCGCTGTTCACCGTGTCGGGCGTGAAGCCGCTGTTGCTGATGGTGACGTTGTGATTGACCGGGTGAGGATTCTGGTTGTTACCGGTGCTCGAGCTGCTTCCGCACGCTGCCAGCGCGACGAGAGCTCCCGCACCGGCAAGGACGGCGATCGCATTGCTACGCATGGCGTTCCTCCAAGACGTGATCCAATGTGCATCACTCGCCGGCTAAGGAGCCCCACGCTGCCGTGCCGGACCCGGAGCGCCCACCTGTCGAAGCAATTCTCTTGCCGCCGCCCCGCTCGCCGGTTCTCGCGTTCGCCGCGCCTGCGCTACCGGAACGACCACTCGAACACCAGCCTGGTCCCGCCGTGCGCGCCCGTGTCGTGCTCGGGCACCACCGCCGATGGCGCGAGCCACCGCTCGAGCGCATTGTGCGGATGACGCCGGTTGTACCGCTCCACGATGAGTCCGCTGTACTCGCCGACGAGCGCACCCACCACGACGTCGCTCACCCAGTGCCGATCCTTGTAGATGCGCGACAATCCGACCAACGTCGCGAGGCCGTACGTCGCCGGCGTCACGAAGCGCGCGGCGTGCGGCCAGTGCACCGCGCCTTCCTCGTCGACCACGGCGGCGAGCGAAAAGGCCGCGCTCGTGTGGCCCGATGGGAACGAGGTGAAGCCACCACCGGTGAATCCGTTGAGGACCAGGAAGTCATCGCCATCGGCCTGGCGCAAGTACGGTCGGTTGCGACCGGCCACGCCTTTGACGAGCTCCGTCGCGATCGCGCTCGAGACCAGCGCTTCCGCCGCGTGCAGGCCGACGTCGGTCACGGTGTGATTTCCGGCGATGCGCCCAACGGCGTACGTGCCGACGGTCAAGAGCACGGTGCCGGGATCGCCTAACAAGGAGAAGTCGTTCGCGATGGTGTGGGCCGATGCGCTCGATTGAACGCCGCGTTGCTCGACGCGTCCGCGCAGCCAGTCATCCGCGGGCATGAGCGCCACGGCCCCGGCGAGGAGCGCCGATGCGACGGCCGCGTCGTGCCGGGTGAACACCGGGCGCGCTGCCGCGCGCGCCGTGTCCCGGGCCTGCGCCGCCAGCGGCGCCGCCGCGCATCCGATGCCTAACGCAACGGCCAGCGCCGCGCCCGCCCGGGTCACTTGCACGAACGTACGCGCCAGGAGAGCGCGTTCGCGTTCTTCGTCACGAGATCGCCCGCCCACGCGTCTTTGCCCTGCGCCGTCACCAGCGTCATCTCGCAGTCGCGTTGCATCAGGACGGTTCCGTTGGGCGCGGCGACGGCCAGGTGCATCATCATGGGCGTCGGCGGCGGCAGCACGCCGTGATACGTCGTCTCGAGCTCGAGCTGGCCGCTCCCGGGCGCCATACGCCCGCTCGCAGCCGTGAATCGAAGCACGCGTCCGTTGAGGCGCCGCCACTCGAGATCGAGCCGCAACGTGTCCGACGACGCCGGCTGCGAATAGGTGATGGCCACGGTCATCTTCATCCAGGTAGACGTGAGGACCGACACCGACGTGATCGTCGCTTCCTGCGGACCGGCTCCGGCAGCGAGCGGAATCAGCGCCATCGCCGAGGCACCAGCCGCCACCCGCCGCAGCCAGCGGCGCGCGCTCCGCCTAACGGTACTGCCGTCCGCGCCCTTCGCTGCCCTCATTGACGACACCTCGCTCCGCGGCCACACCATACCGCGAGAAGAAATCGAGCATCGTCGGGGATGCGTACAGCTCGCGCGTGGGCAGGTGCCCGAACAGCCAGCTCCGCCTGCCGCCGGGCCACTCGTGCTCCCCGCCGACTACCGTATAGAACACCACAACCGTGCCATTGGTGCATTCTTCGTACACTTCCTTGATCACGTGTCCGCTCTTGGACCGCTTGACCGGCGCCGAGCACCCATCGTGGTGCGCCCAGAACGCCACGGCTTCCGGCGCCGACAAGTACGACACCGGCGCACCGGGCACGCGCTCGCCGTGAGTGTCGTACGGAATCACATCATCGGCCGTGCCGTGCACGACCATCACCGGCAACGGCCTCGTCGTCGCGCACGCCGAGTCGGGCATCTCGCCGGCGATCACCGCGAAGCCGGAGAGCTTGTCGGCGATGTCGCACGCGAGCGTGTACGTCATGATCCCGCCGTTGGACACACCCGCCAGATACACGTGCGTCGCATCGAGCGCCGGCACTCTCGCCAGCGACTTGATCAACGCGGAAATGAAATGGACGTTGCTCAACACCGTGGCGCGTCCGTCGGCCGTCGTATCCCCCGTGGGCCAGTCGAGAAACTCGACGCCCAGCGTCCCGCTGCCGTCCGGATACGCCACGGCGTAGTGATGATCGTCGGCCGCGTCGTTCAATTCGGATTGCTGCGCCACCCAACTGCCGTTGGTCCCGCTGCCGTGAAGCACGATCACGATGGGCAGTGGCCGGTCGCCCTTGCGCCCATAATCCGGAGGCAGGTGGAGCAGGTACGTCCGCGCGGCGGCGCCGACGGTGATCGTGTGATACGAGTCGCCAGGCTTGAGCGCACCCGGGACCAGCGGTCGCGCGCCGATCAGCGGCAGACAGCCGGACGCGGCGGCGATCACGGCGGTCGCCGTCATCTGCGCGACCATTGTCAACCTGCGCCGCACGAGCGGCCGGCTCTTCGGCTTCGCCAACCCAGGGCGGGACGCGATCACGATCGTCGCACGTATCGGGTCAATCCCTCGAGCCTCGACTGCGGAGAGACGAGCACACCAGGAAAGCTATCGCTGTACGGCCGGGCGCGCCCGACTCTGGCCAGAATGCCGGCACCCGGGCCGCGCGGCGCCACAACGATGGCGCACGCGCGGCCATCGCTCAAGCGCGGCGACTCCGGCCGAACCCGACGCCGGCCGCGGCCGGCCGACGCCGCCGGCCGGCGAACCCGCCAACGCCGTCGAATCAGCCGCCTAACAATCCATACGCGAGCAGCGCCAGCACGATCGCGCTGATCACGGCGTACAACCGGTCCTTGCGCATCGCGAACGCCACCAGCGTGAGCGCGACCCGCGCGATCGGCGTCGCAATCAGCAGCACGACCCCCGCCTGCACGATCGCCTCGGCGTTGCCGGCCGCAACGCCGTGCGCCACGGCCGCCAGCGATCGCAGCGGCGACGCCTGTCCGCGGAACGTGTGATAATCGGGTCGCGTCGCGCCGGCCTGCATGAGGTACAGCGCGCCGCCGACGAGTGTCACCGCCGCTGCGATGAAAACGCCGAGCCGCAAAACGGTGCCCACGACCTGCTCGGTGCGGTCGTCCGCCTGCGTATGCCCGGTGACGATGGTATGCGGGACGCTCATCTCAGATCTTTCCTGTGAACGCGTTGAGCAGCAGCTCGACGGCGAGTGCGGTCACGAGCACACTGAACACGACGCGCAATTTTTGTGTGTGAAGGTGCGGTAACATGCGTGCACCGACTAACGCTCCGGCGAGGACGCCGAGCATGACCGGGAACGCCAGCCCCGGCACGATGTACCCGCGGTGCAGATAGATGCCCGCGCTCGCCGCTGCCGTCACACCGATCATGAAGTTGCTCGTCGTCGTGGACACCTTGAAGGGCAGGTGCATCGCGCGGTCCATTGCCAACACTTTCACGACGCCCGAGCCGATGCCCAACAATCCCGAGAGCACGCCGGCGATGTACATGAGTCCGAAACCGAGCGGCACGCGCTGCACTTGATAGTGCTGCGGGCCGTTCGCTGTCGGATACGTCGAGTCGAGCCGGAAACGCAGCGCGATCGGATCCGACGGACCACCGGCGATGTGCTCGACACGCGGGCGCGTCGATGTCCACGCCGTGTGGAGGAGCACGATGCCGAAGATCACGGCGACGGCAGTCGGCGACACGAGGGCGGCGATGTATGCTCCGGTCACGGCGCCGATGGTCGTCGCGATCTCGAGCAGCATGCCGACGCGAATGTTGCTGTATCCTTCCTTGACGTACGCCGCCGCCGCGCCCGACGACGTGGCAATCACCGACACGAGCGACGTGCCGACCGCGTAGCGAATGTCGACATGGAAGAGAATCGTGAGCAGCGGAACGATGATCGCGCCGCCGCCAAGTCCTGTGAGCGCGCCCAACAATCCGGCGGCGAGCGCGCCCAGAAACAGGAGAATCGTGATGTCCGTGACGGGCATGTGTGCGTGATGCGCGGAACAAGGGCAGGGTAGGCAAGCCATAGTCTAGCGCGTGCGACTGTCGCGCACTACCGGTTGCCGCGGCGACGGGCGACGCGCCACATTGGAGCGTGACCCGTCCGTGAAGGAGGACGCAGGTGAGCACGTTCTTGCGAGCGACCGAAATTCCGACGCACGGCGCACGGACACCGCCCGCGTCGTGGTATACGTCGCCCGTCACCTACGCGCTGGAGCTGGATCGCATTTTCCACAAGCGATGGCTTTCGGCGTGTCGGGCATCCGACGTCATCAACGCGGGCGACTATGTCGTGCGCACGATTGGCACGGAGAGCGTGATCATCACGCGCGACGGCGAGGGCGCAGTGCGGGCGTTCCACAACGTGTGCCGGCATCGCGGAACGCGCCTGTGCGCGGACGCGAAGGGGCACTTCGCGTCCGGCATCCAGTGTCCATATCACGCATGGAAGTACGCGCTGGACGGCACGTTGACCGGCGCGCCGCACATGGGCGGTACCGAGGGGTTCGACCGGCGCGACTGGCCGTTGCACGCCGTTCCCATAGCGGAGTGGGAAGGCTGGGTGTTCATCAATCTCGACCGCGACCCGGAACCGTTCGCCAGTGCGTTCGCGCCGCTTATCTCGCGGTTCGAGCGCTTTCGTCTCCCGACGCTCGAGCCGGCGCGTCGCATCGACTACGACGTGCGCGCGAACTGGAAGCTCATCCATCAGAACTATTCCGAGTGCTATCACTGTTCGCCGGTGCATCCGGCGCTCGTCCGCCTTACGCCGGCGAACAGCGGCGAGAACGATCTCTACGATGGGCCGTTCCTCGGCGGCTTCATGGTGATCATGCAGCCGGGTGGCAGCATGAGCATGAGCGGACGCGCGTGCGGTCTGCCGGTGGGCGATCTGCCGAGCGACGACCTGCAGCGCGTGTACTACTATTCGATTTTCCCGAACATGCTGCTCAGCCTGCACCCGGACTACGTGATGGCGCACACGATGTGGCCGCGGGCGGCCGACCTGACGCGCATCACGTGCGAGTGGTTGTTCAACCCGGCGTCGTTCGCCGATCCGTCGTTCGACGCCGACGATGCCGTCGCCTTCTGGGACATGACCAACGCGCAGGACTGGCGCGTGTGCGAGTTGAGCCAGTTAGGCGTGTCGTCGTCGGCGTACACCCCGGGGCCGTATTCGGCGCGCGAGAGCCTCTCGGTCGCGTTCGACGCCGAGGTCCGCCGGAGCCTTGCCGGCTGAGTTCCGTTAGGCGTCGCGCAGCATCTCGCGCGCGGCGTTGTAGCCGCACGCGCCCATGACGCCGCCGCCGGGGTGCGTCGCCGCGCCGCAGAGATACAGATTGTCCACCGGCGTGCGGTAGTCGGCATAGCCGGCGAGCGGCCGCAGGAAGAAGAGCTGCGGGAACGTCATCGCGCCCTGGAAGATGTTGCCGCCGGTGAGCGCGAAGCGGCGCTCGAGATCCAACGGCGTGAGCACTTGCCGCGCGATGACCGAGCGCTTGAAGTTGGGCGCGTACTCGTCGAGGATGTCGAAGCAGCGGTCGGCGAACTGCTCTTTGCGATCGTCCCAGGTGCCGTCGCGCAGCGTGTACGGCGCGTACTGAATGAACATCGTCATCAGGTGCTTGCCCGGCGGCGCCACGCTCGGGTCGACGGCGGAAGGGATGGTACACTCGAGGATGGGCGACGCGGATGGGCGCCCGTACTTTGCGTCATCGTACGCGCGCTCCATGTACTCGAGCGTCGGCGAGATGTGGATCGTGCCGTGGTGCTGCGGGCCTGCGGCCGCGCCGCTCGACGGCAGCGCCGTGAAGTCGGGCAGCTCCGACAGCGCGACGTTGATCTTGAGCTACGCGCTCCGGTAGTCGATCTGGCGCACCGCGCGCAGAAAGTCGTCGGGCAGGTCGCGCGGATCCATCAGCCTGAGAAACGTGACGTTCGGATCGGCGTTCGATGCGATCTGATGCGCGAGGAATTCCGTTCCGTCCTCGAGCACCACTGAGCGCGCGCGTCCGTCGCGCACCACGATGCGCGACACCGGCGAGTCGACCCGGATGTTCACGCCTAACGCACGAGCCGAGCTCGCGAGCGCCTGCGTGATGCCGCCCATGCCGCCGCGCACGTAACCCCACACGCCGCGCACGCCGTTGCACTCACCCATGACGTGGTGGAACAGCACGTAGGCGGTGCCCGCCATCGATGGCGACGCAAATGCGCCGATGATCGCATCGGTGGCCAGCGTTGCCTTGAGCTGCTCGGACTCGAACCAGCGGTCCAGCACCGTTCGCGCGTCGGCGGTGAGAATCTCGATCGCGCGCGACGCATCCACGCCGAGCGCGCGAAAATTCCATCCGAGCTTGCCCAGGGCGAGCAGATCGCGCGGACGCTTGGACCACGGGGCCGGCGGCGTCTGTATGAGCGTCGGCTCGATGAGATCCGCCACGCGCTCGAGCATCGCCTCGTACTCGGGGTACGCGGCGGCGTCGTGCTCGGAGAACTTTGCGATCTCGCGCTGTGTCATCGCGCGGTCGGGTCCGAGGAGCAGCGAGCGTCCATCGGGAAACGGCGTGAACGACGATGGATCGCGGGGCAGCATCGCAAAGCCGTAGTCGGCAAGGCGCAGGTCGCGAATGATCTCGGGACGCAGCAGGCTGTTCACGTAGGCCGCGGTCGACACTTTGTAGCCGGGCCATACCTCTTCGGTCACGCACGCGCCGCCGACGACGTCGCGCCGCGCGAGCACGAGCACGCGCCTCCCCGCGCGCGCCAGATACGCGGCCGTGACGAGACCGTTGTGTCCCGCGCCAATGATGATCGCGTCGTACATCGCGCCCACTGCACTCGCTCCGCGAACCGGGAAGGACGCAAAGGTCGATGGCGCGAGCCTCGCGCGTCAAGGCCGACGCGCTTAGCTTAGCGCGCGCCGCGCCGGTGGGCGCGACGTCCCGTCCTCACGTGCTCCCGCATCGCATCGATCGTGACGCTCGCCGTCGAGTCTTCGAGGTCCAGTGCCGTCACGCGCCGCGCCGCGTGGCTCGGCCTCGCGGTGCTCACGCTCATCAATCTGCTCAATTATCTGGACCGGTATGTCGTCCCGCCGCTGGGCGAGAGTCTGCGGACGTCGACGCTGCACGTCACCGATCCCCAGTTCGGCGCACTGGCCAGCGCCTTCATCCTGGTCTACATGGCGACGGCGCCGGCGTTCGGCGTGTTAGGCGACCGGGGCTCGCGGCCGCTGCTGATCGCGTTAGGCGTGGGGCTGTGGAGCGTCGCGACCATGCTCGGCGGCCTGGCCTCCAGCTACGGATGGCTGCTCGGCGCTCGCGCCGCGGTGGGCATCGGCGAGGCGGCGTACGGCAGCATCGCGCCGGCGCTGCTCGCCGACTACTTCCCCGATCACCAGCGCTCGCGCGTGTTCGCCGTGATGTACATGGCCGTTCCCGTCGGCTCGGCGCTCGGCTACGTGGTAGGCGGCGCGATGGACGCGCACTTTGGTTGGCGCTCCGCGTTTTTCGTCGCCGGCGCACCAGGCTTGCTGCTGGCGCTGATCGCGCTCGGCCTCCTGGATCCGCCGCGCGGCGCGCAGGACCATGTGGGTGCTTCGGTCGCCGCCACACGGTCTCGCGGATTCGCGGCGTATCTGGACGTCGCGCGCATCCGCGAATACCGGCACACGGTGTTCGGATACGCCGCGTACACGTTCGCGACCGGCGGCATCGCGGCGTGGATGCCGACGTTTCTGGTGCGCGAACGCCATCTGAGCAGCCAAAGCGCCTCGGTGACGCTCGGCGCCGTGCTCGTGCTCACCGGCTTCGCCGGGACGTTCGCCGGCGGCTGGCTCGCCGACGCGCTGCACCG
>DAHUXU010000726.1 GCA_027307005.1 Gemmatimonadota bacterium | reverse complement strand
AGGACACGGTCGCGTACCACCAGTCGTCGCCCATCTACGTCGCCCAGGGCCTCGAGGGACCGCTGCTCATGTGCCATGGGATGGTCGACACGAACGTCGAGTTCGAGGACATCGTCCGCCTAACGGAGCGCCTCATCGAGCTCGGCAAGACCAACTGGCAGCTGGCGCCGTATCCGGTCGAGAACCATGGCTTCGTGCGGCCGTCGTCGTGGACCGACGAATACACCCGCGTGTTCGCACTGTTCGAGCGGACCATTGGCCATCCGCCGGCGTCGGTCACCACGGGCGCCCGATGACCGCGCGATCGTTAGGCGCGCGCATCGCCGCCGCGTCGCGGGTCGTGCGCGCGATCGTCGGCGCTCCAGACTACGAGCGCTATCTGGCACACATGCGCCGGCGCCACCCGGCCCAACGGCCACTCACGCGCAACGAATTCGTCCGCGAGCGCATGCGCGACCGCTACGAGAAGCCCGGCAGCCGCTGCTGCTGAAGCGGCGTGCCCCGCGCCATCTCACTCGTCTCGCATCGCAATCGCAGGAGAAATGCGCGTGGCACGGAATGCCGGCACGAAAGCGGCACCGAGCGCCGTCGCCATAAGCACAGCGATGGCAACGGCCATCGTCGCCGCATCGAACGGTTGCACGCCGTAAAGCAGTGACGCAATGGCCCGTAGCGCCAGCATAGACCCGAGAACGCCGATTACCAAGCCCAGCGCCGTCAGCTTCGCGATCCCCATGACGAACCGGCGAAGCGCAGTACCCGGCTGCGCTCCAAGCGCGATCCGCAAGCCGATCTCGCGGCGACGAGCAGCGACGAGGTACGAGACAAGTCCGTACACTCCGATCGCCGAAAGGATGAGCGCCATCGCCGCAAACGAAGAAAGCAGAATCGCATAAAAACGCTGACGCGCCGCAAAGCCGGCGACGAGCGCTGTCATCGGCTGCACTGCGCGCAACGGCAAATTCGGGTCGATCGTGCGTACCACGTCTCGCACTGCCGAAGTCACGTTCCCTGGCGCCGCTGCCGTTCGCACGACGATGCTGAATTCACCCCACGCAAACTGTGCCTCGGGTACGAACATTTCCGGCGCGGTCGGCTGGATCGGACCGGCAAAGCGGATGTCCTCCACCACGCCCACCACGTGAGCGCGGCCGCCGATGCCGGTATCGGTCACGAACTCGGCGCCTAACGGGCTCCGTCGAGGATAGAACTTCTCGGCGGCCGCGCGATTGAGGATCACGACCGGCGGCGCGCCCTCCGTGTCGGCTTCCGTGAAGTCGCGGCCAGCGATGAGCCGGATGCCCATGGCGCTTCGATAGTCCGGCGTCACACCGCGATAGTGAACGCTGGACCACGCGCGCGCGTCTCCCACGGCGCCTGCCGTGACGGGCACGAGTGCCTCGATATCGTTGAGCCCGCTCAGCGGCAGCGAGCTGGTGATTCCCGTGCGCACGACGCCGGGAATCGCGTCCAGCCGACCGGTCACCGTGCGGTAGAACGCACGGACAGTGGTATCGCTCCCATAGCGTGTGCCAGGCAGCGCTACTTGCATCGTTAGGAGATGGTCCGCCGAGAAACCCAGTGGAGTCGTGTTGAGGCGCATTAGCGTGCGCACAAGCAGGCCCGCCGCGGAAAGCAGCAGCAGCGAGAGCGCAAATTGCGCGACAATGATCGTACTCCGCATCCTGCCGCGTGCCGTGGCACGGCGCCCGACAGCGTGCAATGCGCTGCTCAAGTCGACGCGAGTGGCGCGGCGCGACGGAAACAAGCCAAACAGGACGCTACACATGAACGTGATAACAATCGTGACCATGACCACCGGCACGTCCAGTACGATCTCGTTCACACGTGGAAGATCTGCCGGCGCACCGTGCCTGAGAATGGCCAACGCTCCGCTGGCCAGCAGAAGCCCCATCGTGCCGCCAACCACGGATAACAGCGCGCTCTCCATGAAAAGCATACGGGCGAGCCGCGCTCGACCGGCACCCATGGCGATGCGCACAGCAATCTCGCCCGCGCGGTTCTCGTGACGCGCGACGACGAGCGTTGCCACGTTCCCGCAGACGATCAGTAACAGGCACGCGGCGCCTGCAAGCGTTGCGAACAACACAGGACCTACGGCGCCTACCACCTGCTCCTCCATAGGCGTGACGGCAACAGTCTTCGCGCTGTCGGTAATCGGGTATGCGCGCGCGAGCCGCGCTGCCACCACATCCAGGTCGCGCAGCGCGATACCCACCGACACGCCCGGTCGCAGCCGCGCGATGACGCGCAAGTAGTGCGTGTCTCGTGAGAAGGGCGAACCGGCCAGCGATAGCGGTCTCCAAACCTCTGCGTCTTCCCGTACAAATGGCTCCGGAGAACGAAACGCGGCCGGCATCACGCCGATCACATCATAGGGATAGCCACTGAGCGTAATCTTGCGACCGATGATGTGCCGGTCGCCACCGAAGCGCTGTTGCCAGAGCCCGTGGCCAATCACGACGACCCGAGCTCCGTCGTGAACGTCCTCATCGGCGCGGAACGTCCGGCCGAGAATCGGTGCAACGCCGAGCACGCGGAAAAAATCCGCGTTTACCGAGGAGCCATGCAGCACTTCCGGGTCACCGGTCCCCGTCAGAGCAGGAGACCAAACGTTGAACGCCGCCGCGCGCTCGATCGCGGGGGTCCCGTGCACCCAGTCGAGGTAATCGAGATACGAGACCACGTCGCGCTCATCCGGCGCGCTCGTTGGGCGCGACCAGAGCATCACCAGTTGTCCGCCCGGCCCATACGGCAACGGACGCAGCACCACGCGCTCCACGACAGTGACAATCGCGCTCGTCGCACCGATGCCGATGGCGAGGCAAAGGACGACCGCCGCCGTGAACGCCGGTGCGCGCCCGAGCGAACGCACCGCGTAGCGAACGTCGCGTGCGAGCTCATCCACCGCACGGCTCCGGAACTCATCGCGCGCCGACTCGGCGTGGCGTTGCCTGCCCCCGAACGCGATCAGTGCAGTGCGACGCGCATCGTCGCTCGAAAGTCCGCGCTGCAGATTGTGCCTGATGAGCTGATCGATGTGGAACTGCATCTCGTCGTTCATCCGAGCGTTCCAGGCATTGCGATGAACGATCCCGGAAATCGACTCGACGAGGCCGCGAAATATCCGCGTGACCTTTGCGACAGGCGGCATTGTGGCTCCTCGGATACGTACCCTCGGCGGTCGAAAGATGCGCCTCCCGAATATCCAGCCACTCCTTTCGATCGTCAAGGGGAGTCGTGGCGCGCTACCCCCTCGCGCGTCCGCACCCTTCCCGCATCGCAAACCGCCTTCGTATAGCTACCTTGAGATCGCCACACCCCACGGCGAATCGCCTGCCGGCACAGTCTTGATCACCTTGTTCGTCGCTGCGTCGATGATCGCAATGTCGTTGGACGGACCGTTCGCCGTGTAGATCTTTGATCCATCCGATGTCACCGCGACGCCCCATGGCCGCTTCGGATCTCGAATCGTCGCCACCACCGACTCGTTCGCCGTCGCGATAACCTCCAACGTGGCCCCGCGACCGGTCGTGATGTACACGAACTTGCCGTCCGGTGAAATCGCCGAGCCCATGGGCTTCGCCCCAGGCGTCGTCTTCGTGAGATCGAGCGTCTTGACCACCTTGTGGCTCTTCACGTCGACAACCGACACGTTGCCGCCGACTTCGGCCGGCACGTACCCTTTCGACCCATCAGGTGCAAAAACCACCGACCGCGGCCGCTTCCCGACCTTGATCGTTGCAATCGCTTTGTTCGACCCCACATCGATCACCGTCACCGTCCCCTGCCCCTCGCTGGTCACCCATGCCTCCTTGCCGTCGGGCGTCACCTTCACGCCCTCGGGCTCGCTGCCCACTTTCACCTTGGCGACCTCCTTGCCGTCCGCGAGGTCGAGCACCGTGGCCTTGCCCGCATCCTCGTTGGACACATAGATGAACTTGCCGTCGGGCGTAATGTCGAAGTTCTCAGGATCGTGACCGCCCTGCAGGCGTCGCATGCTGTCCGTCGCCAGATCGACCAGCGCGATGCCGTCCTTGGACCTGTCGGGCGGCGGCAACTTCGACTCGTCGACACCCGGTCCACCGATCGGCGAGCCGCTCACCGCGACGACCAGCGTCTTGCCGTCAGGCGTTAGGCGAACGCCGCGCGGCCGCTGCCCCGCGTCGATCGTTTTCACCACGCTGTCGGTGGCCGTGTTGATCACCGTGACCTTGTTGCCGCGCTCGTCCGACACATACACCAGCGACGCCCGAGCGCTCGCCGCGGCCGGAGCCGGCGCAGCCGCCGTCGATTCCGCCCCCGCCGCGGGCTGTTTCTCGCTGCCCGAGCACGCCGCCGCCGCCAACGCGCCCGCCACGATGCTACTGCCTAACGAAAGGCCCTGCCACGTTCCACGCATTTCCAGTCTCCTCGTGCTGAAGTACCGGGCGCTCAATACGCCCGACCGCGCGTGCACCATCTACGCGAGGCCCATTCCCCACCGGGCCAACGCCGTCGGATATCCGCCGTACCGCAACAGCTCGCCGTGAAATCGCGACAACGAGAATCCGCTGCCATCGCGGCTCCACGCGTCGCGTGCATCGTCGCGCAGCCGCTCGATCTCGCGCCGCCCAACGACGAAGCACGACATGAGTGTCGGATGCGCGACCACTCGCATCACCTCGCTGCGAGCCGTCGCCTCATCCACGCCGAGCTCGTCACGCAACCGGCGCTCGGCGGCGCTCAGGTGCAGCGTCTTGGTGTGCACGGCCACATCGATGATCGCGCGAAGGGTCCGCCATAGAACATCCCGCGCGTGCAGAAGCCGCGCTGCCGGCGACGCGAAGAACCCCGCCTCCGCCATCATCGCCTCGCAGTAGTAAGCCCAGCCCTCGCGCGCCTCGTCGCTCCACAACACGCGACGGACCGTGCGCTCCAATGCGTTCGCCGTGACCGTCTGCTGATGGTGCCCGGGAATCACCTCGTGCACCACCGTGCTCGCGATGTCCGACCGCCGATAGACCGATGACCCCGCCACGTTAGGCGCCGTGAGGAACAACGTGCCCGCTTGCGATTCCGCGAACGCACCCGGCCCATCGTACAATGCGAACGGCACGAGCGGCGCGAGATACGCGGGCGTTGCCCGCACGCGCACCGGCGCCGTGACCACAGTGACCAAGCCGTGCGCCGACGCGAACCGACGAGCCGTATCCATGGCGTCCGCGTACGCGCTCGTGAGCACTGCCGCCGCTCCGGAATCTTCACTCACGCGCTCCACCACCTCCCGCCACGGCGTGCCGGGTGCGATCGCCGCCGCGGCCGCCTCCACGCCGCGCTGCGACTCTTCGTACGCGTGCTCTGCCCAACGCAGCAGTTGGTCCGCGCCGTCCTGGATCATGTGCGCCGTATGCAGGCGTCGCTCGAAGGCCTCGCGTCCGACGCCCGCCGTGTCCCGCGCGCGCTCATCCATGAGTGCCAACGCGTCGCCGAATCGTTCCAGCGACTCGACGGCCGCCTCCTGCACCGCCGCACCCTCGGGATCGGCGCCCAACGGACCAAGCGCTTCGCGCACCTCGTCACGCACCATCGCCAATCCGCCGGGCAGCATGGCCGCCGCGATGCCTAACGCTGGCCGAGTGGGTTGGACGAGCGCGTCGACCGCCGCCCCGAGGAATGCCGGGAGGGCGCGCAGCCGCGAGAGGAGCGCGGCGCTCCGCTCGCGCGGGTCGCCTTCGTTATCC
>DAHUXU010000719.1 GCA_027307005.1 Gemmatimonadota bacterium | reverse complement strand
GAGCTTGGCCGCGAAGGCGTGATTCGAGAGGTGCTCGATTCCAAGTTGTTGGGCCGCGGCGGCGCGGCGTTCCCGGCCGGCCGCAAGTGGGACGCCGTGGCGCGCCAACCCGAGCGGCCGCACTATCTCATCTGCAACGCCGACGAATCCGAGCCGGGCACGTTCAAGGACCGCGTGCTCATGGAAGGCGATCCGTTCGCGGTGGTCGAAGCGATGACGATTGCCGCGTACGCGACGGGGTGTGAGCACGGGTTCGTCTACATCCGCGGCGAATATCCACTCGCCATCGCGCGCGTGCAGAGCGCGATCGACGAAGCGCGCGCGCGGGGCTTTTTGGGCGACGCGATTCTCGGCCAGCCGTTCCGGTTCGATTTGGAGGTGCGCAAAGGCGCCGGGGCATACATCTGCGGCGAAGAAACGGCGGTCTTCAATTCGATCGAGGGGGTCCGCGGCGAGCCGCGCAACAAGCCCCCGTACCCGGTGCAGGCGGGATTGTTCGGCAAGCCCACGGTGATCAACAACGTCGAGACGCTGGCCAACGTCCCGTTCATCATGCTGGAAGGCGGGCCGGCGTTCGCGAAGATCGGCACCGAGCAATCGACGGGATCCAAGCTCTTCTGTCTGTGCGGTTCCGTCGTGAACCCGGGTGTGTATGAAGTGACATTCGGCGCCACGCTGCGCGACCTCATCGCGATGGCGGGCGGCGTGACGCCCGGCCGCAGCGCGCAGTGCATTCTGTTAGGCGGCGCCGCCGGGCTCTTCATCCGCCCCGACGAGCTGGACATTCCGCTCACGTTCGAGGGCGCGCGCGCGGCGAAGGCCACGTTGGGCTCGGGCGTCATCATGGTGTTCGACGAGACCGCCGACATGGGCGACGTGCTGCGCCGCGTCGCCGCGTTCTTCCGCGACGAATCGTGCGGTCAGTGCGTGCCGTGCCGAGTGGGCACAGTTAGGCAGGAAGAGGCGCTGCACCGGCTGGCGGTGAGCAAGCCGCGCGGCAGCGTGGCCGACGAGCTCGCGCTGCTCGATGAGATCGGTCTGGCGATGAAAGACGCATCGATCTGCGGACTCGGCCAGACGGCGTACAGCGCGGTGGAGTCGGCGGTGAAGCGATGCGGCATCTTCGACGGACGGAAGACGCGATGAGTCATTTCGTGGAGATCACGCGGCCCAAGCGGACCGTCGAGCTCACCATCGATGGGCAGAAGGTGCGCGTGCCCGAAGGCACGACCATCCTCGACGCGTGCAACACGCTCGGCACAGCGATTCCGACGCTCTGCTACGGCGACACGCTGCACCCGGTGAACGTGTGCCGCGTGTGCGTGGTCGAGGTGCAGAACTCGCGCGTGCTCGTGCCCGCGTGCTCGCGCAAGGTCGAGCCCGACATGGTGGTGTCGACCAACAGCGAGCGCGTGCGGCACAGCCGGAAGATGGTGCTCGAGTTTCTGGCATCGTCGGTCGATCTGTCGACCACCGCCGACGTGGCAGGCTGGCTGGCATCGTACGCATGCCAGCCCGAGCGGTACGGCCCGCCGGCGCCGGACGAACCCGCCGGCGAGCGCGATGCGATGCCGCCTGGTCACCACCAGCCGCCTAACGCGGATTACGCGGCGACCGTCGGCCAGCCGGTGAAGGTGGACAACGACCTCTACGTGCGCGACTACGGGAAGTGCATCCTGTGCTACAAGTGCGTGGAGGCGTGCGGAACGGACGCCCAGAACACTTTCGCGATCGCGCTCGCCGGGCGCGGGTTCGAGGCGCGCATTTCGACGGAGTTCGCGGTGGAGCTGCCGAAGTCGGCGTGCGTCTACTGCGGCAACTGCATTGCCGTATGCCCAACGGGCGCGCTCATGTTCAAGAGCGAGTTCGACCGCCGCGAGGACGGGACCTGGGATGAGTCGAAGCAGACGCAGGTGAGCACGATCTGTCCGTACTGCGGTGTGGGCTGCACGCTCGACCTCCACGTGCAGGACAACGAGATCGTGCGGGTCACATCGCCGTTGGACCACGACATCACGCGCGGCAACCTCTGTATCAAGGGCAGGTTCGGGTGGCGCTTCGTGCAGAATCGCGGTCCGCGGCCGATGGGCCCGAGCGGCGGCGGCGGGAACGGCCAGGGCGGCGGCTCCGCTCCGCGCGGCGGCGATGGCCACCGTGCCGGAGGCAACGGAGCCGGAGATGGCCACGGTTAGGCATCGTCCGGCGCGCGGATCGGCGCCGTGAGCGACCAGCCGCCTCCCAGCCTCAGGCCGGACCACCCGCTGTTCGGGCTGGGCTACAGCCGGCCGGTTCGCGACCGCGCCTTCGAGCGACTCGAGGGCGCGGTCGTTTCGTCAGGCGACGCGCCGATCGCCGAGGAGGTGCCGGTGGCGTTCGTGTACAACCAGCGGCCGCACGTGGTGATGATGGCGACGCCCGACGACTTCGAGGACTTCGCGGCCGGCTTCAGCCTGTCGGAGGAGATCGTTCGTTCGCCTAACGATATCCAGCACGTCGACGTGGTGCGGCATGGCCAGGGCGTCGAACTGCAGATCACCGTGCCGGCCGATGTGGGCGAGCGGTTGGCGGCGCGCGGGCGGCAACTCGCCGGGCGCACCGGCTGCGGCTTGTGCGGGGTGGAAACGATCTCGGAAGTGCTGCGCGAGCTCCGCACGGTGAGGTGGCGCGAGCCGATGGACGCCGCGGCGCTCTGGCGCGCCGAGGCCGACCTCGGCGCCCGACAGGAGTACAATCGCGCGACGGGCGCGATGCACGCGGCCGCCTGGTGCACGTTCGAGGGAACGATTCGGGTGGTGCGCGAGGACGTCGGCCGGCACAACGCGCTCGACAAGGTGATCGGCGCGCTCGCGCGCGAGCACACGGATGCGAGCACCGGCTTCCTCATCATGACGAGCCGCGCGAGCTACGAGCTGGTGCAGAAGGCGGCGGTGGCGGGCATCCCGCTCCTCGCGGCGGTGTCGCGCCCAACGGGGCTGGCCATTCGCCTGGCCGAGGCCGCGAACGTCACGCTGATCGGCCTGCTCCGCGGGCATACGGCCAACGTGTACGCGCACGCGGAGCACATCCGCGGCATGCCGGCGCTCTCGGCGTAGGGCGAACGCCGATCAGTCCCGGCGCCGCCCTCGCGCCGCCGCCGGAATCTGTTTCTCGTACTCCACCGCCGCCGCCGTCCGGTTTCCCACGCCTAACTTCTGCAACAGGTTCTGCGTGTGGAACTTCACCGTACTGGGGCTCACGCCTAACTTGCGTGCGATGGCCGCGTTCGAGAGCCCGGATGCCAGGTGCCCCCACACCTCGCGTTCACGGTCCGAGAGCGCGCTCGGCCCCGCGACCGCGTGGTCCGTCGCCTTCCGCATCCAGCGCCGCGCCGCCTGCGGGAAGACCAGCACGCCCGCGTTCACCGCGCGAATCGCATCGATCGTCCGCGCCGGGCTGTCGGTCTTGAGTGCGATCCCATCCGCGTGGTGCTCGAGCGCCGCGCGCAGCGACTCGCCGTCGCCGTACGCGGTGAGCACCAGGACGCGCGCCGGCACGTTCTCGGCGCGCAGCCGCGTGAGCACGTCGTAGCCGTTGGTCGCGCCTAACTCGAGGTCGAGCACCACGACGTCGGGCCGGTGCAGCCGCGCGAGATCTGCCACCCGCGCGCCGTCGGTGGTGGTGGCCACCACCTCGATGCCCGGCTCCGATTCCATCAGTCCACGCAGACCCTCGAGTACGAGCGGATGGTCGTCCACCAACAACACTTTGATCACGCGTCGGCCTCGATCACGAAATGGGAAGCTGGATGGTCACGACCGTTCCCGCACGGCCCGAGGTGATCGACAGTTTGCCGTTCATGATGGCGACGCGGTCGCGCATGCCGCGCAGGCCGAAGTGGCCGCCTGCCACACCCACATCGATCTCTTTCTTCAGTACTTTCGCGACGTCGAACCCTTTGCCCCGGTCGCGGACCTGTACCACGATGTGCCGCCGGTTGGCGCGCGCCGACACCTCGAAGTGCGTCACGCCGGCGTGGCGCGTCGCGTTGGCGAGCGCCTCCTGGAGAATGCGGTAGAGCGAGATTTTGAGCGAGAGCGGGACCTGGTCGGGGAGCGGCGTCGTCATGGTGAAATCGACGGTCGCGCCGGTGAGCGATTCGTGCTGCACCACCAGCTGCTCGAGGATCGCGCCGAGCGGACGCCGTTCGAATTCCGGCGGCCGGAAGGCGCCGATGAAGTTGCGGATCTCGCCTAACGCACGTTCGAGCGACGCGGCCACGCGGTCCAGCACGAGCGCGGCGTCGGCCTGCACATCGGCGCGATGGCGCAGGGTCTGGATTTGCGACAGCGCGCCGAAGATGTCCTGCACCGGCCCGTCGTGGATGTCGAGGATGATCTGCTGCAAGTCGCGCTCGGCCGCGGCCAAGAGGCCGCGCGCCGCCACCGACGCGTGACGCGTGCGCCCGGATGCGACGGCCGGCCGGCCGCGCGAAGACGACGAGGGCGAGGCGGGAGACATGCTCTCCGATCCTCGCCCTCGCCGGGCCGGTTCGTCAAGTCGATCCGGCCGGTGTGGTCGCACTACGCGCCGCACTGCTCTGCCTGCTCACGGCGATCCCGACCCCGACCCCGACCCCTGGGCACCATCGGTCTTGGCCACCGCGTCTCCCAACTCGGTATATGCTTTGGCCGCGAGCTCCTGGAAGGGCATTGCCCGATACGTGACCTTGCCCATCGGGTCGATCACGTACAACACGCGCGTGTCGAGCTTGTACTTGTCGCTGAAGATTCCGTATTTCTTGCCGATCTCGCCGCCCGAGTCGCTCGCGAACAGTACCGGGAAGCTTTCGTCGTGCGCCCAGGACGCCAGGGTGGTATCCGGGTCCACGCTCATCGCGAGCACGACGACTTTCTTTCCACCGTTGAAGAGCTTGGCGTACTGATCACGGTACGCCTCCATTTGGACCGTTCAGCCCTTCGTCCGCGCCTTGAAAAAAAAGGCGAGCACCACGGTTTGCCCGCGGAAATCGGAGAGTTTGATCGGGTCCTTGAGCACACCGAACCGGGTGGCACCCACCGCGGTGAAGTCCGGCGCCTGCTGGCCAACGGCCAGCGCCTTGGTGGAGTCCTGGGCTCTGGCGCTGCCAGCGGCCACGGACATCGCCAAAGCGGGCAGTGTCAACCAACCAGCCGTGCGTGACAAAGCGTGCATTTGCGGCCCTCCGGGGGTCGAGACGAGGTGGCTGCGCTGCACGAATGCTAGGAGGCGATCTCTGTCGCCGCAACGTCCGCCGGGTCTCGTCTACGTCATCTCCGTCCGAAAGATACGTCATGCGACGTACGGCACGGGGCTCCCGGCTCCCGCAGGTTGTCAACGGCACTCGAACGGCCGCGCCGCCATCCGCGATGGGTGCCTAACGATGTGAGCCACGCCGGCCGGGACCGCCGACTCGAGGGACTCCATGCACACACGGGCTGTCGAACGCGTACTGCGCACCGTCACCGTGCGCGACGCTACGCCGGAGGACAACGCGTCTTTGCTCGCGCTCGACGCGGCGTGCGCCATGGGGCGCTGCCGTGCGTGGACCATCCGCCACGACCCCGACTTTTTCGCGCTCTTCCGCGCCGCAAACGTGCGGGCTCACGTCGGTGCGGCGTGCGATCTGCTCGGTCGAGTGATCGGCGTGATGACCGTGATCGAGCAGCCGGTTGCCGCGGGCGAGCCGGGGGCGACGAACTGGTATGTGAGCGGGTGGCAGGTTCACCCGCAGCACCGGGGACGCGGTGTGGGTGACGCGCTGGTTCAATGGGCGCTGCGCCGGTACATGACGATCGATGGCACGGCGGGCGATGCCTGGTTCTTTACGGCAGGCTCGGGCACCGCGCTCGGGCAGCGCGTGCGGCGCCTCGCGCCGTGGGCGGCGATCTCGTCCCCGATTCCGCTGTGGTCCTACTGTTTGCCGACGCATCGTCGGGGCGCGATGCCGAGTCAGCGGGGCTGGACCATACGTCCCGCGGTGCGTGACGACGTGCCCGAGATGGCAGCGTTGTGGAGCGCCATTGCGTGCCGGCGCCGGCTGGCGCCGCCGCTCGACGCCGCCGCGATCGAGCGCTGGCGCACCGGCGTGCTGGGCGCGCCGCCGGCGTGCTACTGGGTCGCGCGGACGGCGCGGGGCGACCTCGCCGGATTCCTGGCGCTCTGGGATCAGCGCCCGGTGAAGCAATTCCGCATGGAGCGCCGTCCGCCGTGGCGCCGCGTTGGTGAGCTGGCGTGTCTCGCGGCGACGCACGTGTGCGTCCCGCCTAACGACGGCGAACCGGCCGGCGCGATGTTGTCGGCGGCGGCCGACGCCGCGGCGCGTGCGGGCTATTCGCGGATCTTCGTCGTGGCGGACGCAGCCGATGCCTTGTCGCACGCGTGCCGCGAACGGGGCGGCGCCGGCAGGGCGTTCAGCGCGTTCGTGGTGTGCGGGCGTGGACGGGCCGCCGACGACCCGGACCGGCGACCGGTGCACGTCGAAGCAGGCATTGCCTAACTGTCAGTGCAGTCGGCCACACTCGAACGGAGGATCACATGACAGCGACACACATGCACCCATACGCGCTTCGCGGGCTGGCAGTCATCGTCGCCCTCGCCGGCGCCACGGCGTGCACGACCTACCGCACCACCACCCAGTCGGCGATCACGCCGCAGCGCGACATCGCGGTGCGCTTCTCGTCTCCGGTCGCGGTGCACCTCGCCTGCGACTCGGCCGGCGCCGCCGACTTGGCATGCCTGGCAGATTCCCGGGCAGCGCTCGGCGTCCTCGAACTATCCGGCCGCTTTGAGCGGATGGACGGGGACTCGATGCTCGTGCGCATTTCCGCGCTCCGGGATTCGCTGAACGGGAAGGTGCGGTACAATCCGCCGCGGGCCGCCTGGCTGCGCGCGCAATCGGCGGTCATCGTCGAGCGCCACACGAGCGCGACCCGAACCGTTCTGCTCGTGGTCGCGCTCACGGCCACCGTCGCGGCCGTCGTTGCGGGTGCGAATGGCACGAGCTTCGGCGGGGACCCTGGGCCCAAGCCTTCCCCCTCGCCCAAGTTTTTCTGATGCGACGTCGATCACGCATTCCGGCGCCGCCGACCGGCGCCGGGAGTCGCGGCATGGACGCACTGACTCTTCAGCGCGAGAACCGGAACGCGACTGTGATGCTGTGCTCGGCGCGCTTGCTGCGCGCGACGTCGATCGCGCGACGAAACTGCGACAGCGGGAAGGTGTGGGTCACGAAGTCGCCAATCGGTGCGCGCTTCGCGGCGATCAGCTGCGCCGCTTCGTCGAACGCCGAGCGCGACGAACTCGCGTGGCCGTGCGCGCCGTAGCACAGACTGCCGCACACGGTGAGCTCCTTGAGCCAGAGCGGCGTCCAGTCGATGCCGTGCATCGTGCTCGAGTTGCCTAACAGCACGATGGTGCCGCCGGCGCGCGTGACGCGCATGGCGTCGTCCATGGCCGCGGCGCCGCCGACGCACACGAACGTCTGGTCGAAGCCGCCGATGCCGACCGGTTTGCCGATGATCGGCTCGAGCAGTCGCGTGCCGGCCGCCTCGGCGAGCGCGGGGAGATAGTCGCCGCGCGCGTCGACGGAACGCTCTACGCCTAACAGAGTAGCCCGGGCGCGCTGGAATTCGTGCCGCGCCAGCAGCGTGACGGGCGTTTCCGGCGCGAGCGCGCGCAGCGCGGCCACGGTGAGCAGTCCGATCGATCCGCCGCCGATCACCAGCACGCGCGCGCCCGCCGCGGGCCGGTGCGAGCGCACCGCGTGCACCGAGCAGGCGAACGGCTCCACGAGCACCGCCTCCGCGTCGCTCATGGCGTCGGGCACCGGCACGACCTGCGACTCGTGCGCCACGAACGTCTCGCCCCAGCTTCCGCCCAGGCCGCGCGTCGTGCCTAACATCATGCCCGGCGCGATGGGCCCGTCGGTGAAATGGGCGCAGCGCGAATGATCGCCGGCCGCACACGCCTCGCACGGGGGCACGAGCTCCCGCGGTTCGCAGCACAGCAGCGGATTCGCCGTCACCCGCGCGCCGACCGACACCCGGCGCACGGCGCGTCCCACTTCGACCACGTCGCCGACGTTCTCGTGTCCGATCACGAACGGGAACGACGAAAACGGGGACGTGGACGGGCTCGCCTTGAGCGTGATCACATTGAGGTCGCTGCCGCAGATGCCGCCTAACCGAGTGCGGATGCGCACCCAGCGCTCCGACGGCAAGACCGGCTCGTCGACGTCGCCGTAGCGGGTGCACGCCAGCGCGCCGAAATACAACCGGTCGGATATCCGGCCGCCTGCCAAGGTCGCGAGATAGCGCGGAATCGGCGCCGCGAACGTGATGGCTTTCACGTCAACGCCGGCGTCACCACGCGCAGCGCGCCCGGCACGCACCGCACCTCGAGCGTGGTCGAGCTCGCGCGGTTGTACTCGCCGTCGGTCTCATAGGCGGGCGGCGTGCCGAACGTGAGCGTGAAGCTCGGCGCCTGCGTCGTGCGCACCTCCGGTTTCTCGACGTGGGTGCCCTTCGTCGCCGCGCCGAACAGCGAGATGCGCCGCATCGGCGATGCCGCGCCGATCGCCACGGCATCGAGCAGCCCGTCGGTGACGCTCGCGCCCGGCGCGATGCGAAACGCGCCGCCGAAATTCTTTCCGTTGGCAATCACGAGCATGAGGTGCGCCTCGGGGCCGCGCGGCGCGACATCGACCGTGATGCCGCGGTAGCCGAACAACTGGCGCAACGCGCAGTAGAGGTAGAGCGCATCACCCTTCAACCAGTTCACGGTCTCGACCTGCTCCAGCACGGCGATGTCGAATCCGAACCCGGCGACGTTGAGAAAGTACCTGTGCTCGATGCGACCCACGTCGACGGGCACGTCGGGGCCGTCCACGGCCAGGCGCGCGGTCGCGTGGTAGTCCGATGCCGGCGCGCCGACCGTCTTCGCGAAGTCGTTCCCCGTGCCGGCAGCGGCGAGCGCAAGCCTAACGGATGCCCCAGCGCCCAGGATCGCGTTGGCCACGTTGCTCCACGTCCCGTCGCCGCCCACGGCCACGATGGTGCGCACCCCCTCCTGGATGGCGCGAAGGGCGACGGTCTTCTCGTCGCCCTTCGCCTGCGTGGTTCGAATGTCGGTGACTCCGACGGCGGCGAATGCCTGCCTAACCCGCTCCGCCGCCTTCGCGCCCCGCCCCTTGCCCGAGGCGGGATTCACGATGACGCAAACGTCCGTCATCGCCGCGCGTAGCTGGCCAACTGTTGCAGCGGGTGGAAGGTCTGCTTGCCGTTTTTCATCCAGAGCTCACGGAACGGCGTCACGTCCACTTCCCAATCCTCGAGCAGGTCGGTCATCGCCTGCGAGTGGATCTGGATGCCGCCGCGCTCTTCCTCGTTCTCGCTGAACTGTCCCTGCATCACGATCGTCGACGAATACGCGCCCTCGTCGTCGTTCATGAACGCCTGGTAGCGATGTTCGACGTTGGACCACTCGTGCTCGGTGACCGTCATGTCGACGATCGACTGCCCGCGGTCCGTCGCGTGAATCGTGATGTGGCCGTCGCCCCGCTCCCACGCGATCGAGATGTCCTGCATGTAATGCGGCAGGTGCCAGCGCTCGATGGCATGCTCGCGCGACTCGCGCGTGGTCGTGCCTAACCGGAACGGATAGAACGCCGACCGCGGCCACGGCTGGCCCTGCTCGATGCGCGGCGACACGAGAATCGAGAGAATCAGCTCGCCGTACTCGCCCACCGGACTCTGGTGGAAATCGAACGCCATCACGCTCAGGACGCTCGAGCCATGGTGCGGCTCGATGGGCTGCAGATCCGGCGGCAGGATGGCTCGCGCATTCTCCGTCGGAAACTCGAAGAAGCCGCCGATCGCGTCGCGGAAATAATACTGAACGAACCCGTCATTTCTGCTGCTCATACGAGGATCCCCTCTTCACGAAGGACGCGGACGAGGATGGACACGCCCTCGTCGAGTTGGTCGAAGGTGTGCGACGCCGAGATCGACACGCGGAACCGCGAACGATGCTTGGCGACGGCAGGATAGATCACCGGCTGCAGATACAGTCCGGCGCGGAACAGCTGATGGCACAGCTCGAAAATCCGGCGATCGTTCCGTACCATGATCGGAATGATCTGCGACGTGGAATCGCCCACGTCGACGCCTTCATCCTCGAGCGCCTTCCGGATATGCTGCACGTTCTCCCACAACTTCGTGCGCAGCTCCGGTTCTGCTTGCGCAATCTCGAGGGAGCGCAGGACGCCGGCGGTGACCACCGGCGAGAGCGCGCACGAGAACACGCGCGACCGCGCGAAGCCCTTGAGGTAGTTGTAGAGATTCTTGGAGCCCGCGACATACCCGCCCTGTCCGCCGAGCGCCTTCGAGAACGTGCCGATGTGAATGTCGACTTCATCCTCGAGGCCGAACTTTTCAGCGACACCGCGGCCGTGCTCGCCGTACAGGAACGCGGAGTGCGCCTCGTCGAGCATGATGCGCGCGCCGTACTTCTTTGCGACTTCGACGAGCTCCGGCAACGGACAGACATCGCCGTCCATCGAATACACACCTTCGATCGCGACGAGCTTCTTGCCCGTGGTCGATCGAAGCTTTTTCTCGAGGTGTGCCGGGCTGTTGTGCCGGAAGAATTGGACGTTTGCCTTGGACAGGATGGCGCCATCGACGATGCTGGCGTGGGCGTTCTGGTCGGCGATGACCCAGTCACCGGGTCGCATGAGACCCGAGATCATCCCCACATTCGTGCTGTACCCGGTGGGGAACACCATTGCCGCTTCCTTGCGTTTGAAGCGAGCGATGGCTTCCTCGAGTTGCACGTGCACATCCATCGTGCCGCTCAGGATCGGCGATCCGGCCGCGCCCAACCCATATTGATCGAGTGCTGCTTTCGCAGCCGCGATCACCTCGGGACGATACGAAAGTCCGAGGTAGTTGTACGACGACAGGTTCAGGAGCTTGACGTGCCGGTGGTGCAATCCTTCAGTGAGGTGCACCCAGCCCTGCGGCGGCGTTGACATCGCCTGTGCGAACAGATAGTAACCCTGCTGCACCGCGCGGGTGTACCACTCGTTGTATGGCTCCAGTATCGCGAACGGGTCATCGCTCGACGAATAAAAGAAGCTACTGTAATCATAGTCGGAGACGCTCATGCTCGTCTGCGCTTCGACTCGTGTTGCCATGGGTGACCTCCAAGTGAATGCCGAGAGCGCCGGCTTGTCTCCGCAGCACGCTCCTTCTCCGGATCCAGCTGCACCACGACCACCCAGCCTCCCCCCGTCCGGATCCCGACTTGCGCGTATCGGGCGCGTACTCCGCAGCGGCATTTTCTTCGTCATCTACTTCTGCTACTTGACTATCATCATGGGGCTTGGGCAGCGACTGCTGCTATGGCCCGCAATTTTTCTTTGTCCTGGGCGGCGCCGGGCGATGGTCCGCGCCTGGCTCCGCTTTCACGCCACTGCCACGCTCCGAATGGCGCGAGCCCTCGCGGGCGTGCGCCTTACGATCAACGGATCACTGCCCGCCGAGAGTTGCATCGTGGTGATGAATCACCAGTCGGTGCTCGACATCCCACTCGGCCTCTTCCTGGTACGCGGACCCTATCCATTCATTCCGACCCGCGACCGGTATCGTCGCGGGATCCCTGGCATCTCGCCGCTCAGTCGTCTTGCGCGCTTTCCGTTTCTCTCGCAGAGGCGCACCCTCTCGCGTCCCGAGCTGGCTTCGCTCACCGAGGCAGCCGATCAGGTTGCACGGGGCGAGCAATCACTGTTGATCTTTCCCGAAGGACACCGCACCGACGATGGCCGCATTGGTCGCTTCATGCGCAACGGTTTGCGGATTACGCTCGCGCGGGCTTCCCGGCCCATCTATTGTGTAGTGGCCGACGGCATGTCGCACATTCGAACGTTCGCCGATTCCTTCGTGCGATTTGCCGACACCCACATTCGTGCTGTCGTGCTCGGACCCTTCGACCCTCCTCCCGATGAAGCGCAGGTCGACGCGTTCATCGACATGCTGCACCAGCGTATGACAGCAGCGCTCGACGAGATGCGGCAGTCGTGAGCCGCAACCGCCGGTAATGTTCAACCGGCAACCGCACCTTTCCCTTCCGCGCGATCCAGCGCTCATCGCCAAGCTCGCGACGGGACTCGACACCGTGCGCTCGGCGCGCACGGACCAGCTTGCTGCGTTCATTGCGGGCGCGTGCGGCCAGACCACGGTCGCGCTCGTGCACTACGGCTCGCACGCCCAACAATCTCAACCGAGAGCGGAAAGCGCTCACGATTTCTTTGTCATCGTGGACCGCTATCGGGACGCCTACCGTTCACTCACGTCGAACGGCGTTGCACGATTTCGGCCGCACGTCGCCACGGTGCTCAACCACCTGCTTGCGCCCAACGTCATTCGTGTCACCGTTCCCGGCGTCACGCCGGCGCTCGAGGGCAAGTGCGCCGTGTATTCGTGGTCCGATTTTCGCCTTGCTGCGTCGTCTCTGGCGAGAGATCACTTCGCGTTAGGGCGACTCTTTCAACACGTGCAAGTTGCGTGGTCGCGAGATCAACAGAGTCGAGAACGAGTTATCGACTTACTGGTCGGCGCGCGCATCGCGACGTTCGCGTGGGGTTCGCCTTACTTACCCCACCAGTTCGATGTGGATGCGTACTGCCGGGTCCTGCTCGAGACGTCGTTTGCTGCAGAGATACGACCCGAAGGGAGTGAGCGCGTGAATG
>DAHUXU010000681.1 GCA_027307005.1 Gemmatimonadota bacterium | reverse complement strand
CCGCCGCCTAACAGAATGTAGTCCGGCAGCAGCGCCTTGCCGAAGAGATCGCACACGTCGGCCACGTGACGGCGCCACTTCTTGTTGCCCAGCTTCGATCGGCCGGCCTCGCCCAGGTACTCCTCGTACGATTTGCCCTTGTGATACGGCAGGTGCGCGAGCTCCATCGGCACGATGGTGCCGTGCAGCACCAGCGCCGACCCCAGACCCGTGCCCAGTCCGAGGAACAACATGTGGCCGCCTTCGTAGCTGCCTAACGCTTGCAGCGCGGCATCGTTCACGATGCGCACCGGATGGTGCAGCGCCCGCGCGAACGGAAACCCGACCCATCCGCCGCCGAGGTTGAACGGCTCCCGCTGGGGCTCGTCGTGCGTCACCGGCCCGGGGTACCCGATCGAGATCACGTCGAAGCGCCAGTCCTGCGTGGCCTCGCGCACGGCCTGCGCCATGTGCACCGCGGTCATGTGCGGTCCCGAGTCGATCTTGACCGGCTCTTTGCGTCCGGCAAGCCACAGCTTGATGTGCGTGCCGCCGACGTCGATCACCAGCACCCGGCGTCGGCGGCGCGAGCGCTCGATCATCGCGGCGCACCGGCCGCGCCGCCACCACCCGCGCCGCCGGCGTCCGACGGCCAGCCGCCGCCTAACGCTTTGTACAGCTGCACCGCCGAGACGAGCTCCTGTCGCTGCACCTGCGCCAGCGTGAGCTCGGCCGTGAACAGACTGCGTTGGGCATCGAGCACGTCGAGGTAGCTCGAGATGCCGTTGTCGTAGCGGCGTGACGCCAGGTGCAGCGCGCTCTGGAGCGCCGTCACCTGCGTCTGTTGCGCCACGAGCTGGTCGTGCGATGCGCGCAACCCGATCAACGCATCCTGCGCATCCTGCAGCGCCGTCAGCACGGTCTGCTGATACATGTACTTCGCCTGTTCGGCCCGCGCGCGCGCGGCCTTCACCTCGTTCGAGTACCGGCCGCCCGTGAAGATCGGCAGCGAGATGCCGCCGAGCACCGTGTAGATGTCCGTGTTGTTCTTGAACAAACTCGATGCAGTGGTGGACTGCGTTCCGTATTCTCCAGTTATCGTCACCGTCGGCAGCCGCGCGGCCTCGGCAACGCCAATGCGCGCGGTTGCGGCGCGCAGCTGCGCCTCGGCTTCGCGCACATCGGGACGCCGCTCGAGCAGCGACGAGGGCAGCGCGCGCGGCACCACGATCGACGACAGCACGGCGGGCAGCGGTTCGCCGCGCGGCACGTTCGCCGGGTGATGGCCGAGCAGCACGCTGAGCTGATCTTCCTTCTGCACTACCTGTCGCTCGAAGTCGGCCACGCGAGCCGCGGGATCTGCCACCTGCGACTCGAACTGCCGGACGTCGAGCTCCGAGATCAATCCCTGTTGGAAGCGTCGTTGGGCGAGGCGCAGCGTCTCGCGGCGCGATTCGAGCGTTCGGCGGGAGATGTCGAGGTCGAGGTCGAGCTCGCGCAGCTCGAGATACGCCGTGGCGACATCGCTGATGAGCGTGAGCACGACGGCGCGCTTCGCCTCTCGCGTGGCGAGCAGATCCTCGCGCGCAGCCTGCGCAGTGCGACGCAGACGTCCCCAGAAGTCGAGCTCCCAGGACACGTTGCCGGTCACCGAGAAGATGTCAAATGTGATCGGCGTACCGCCGAACGAGATGCGTTCCCTTCCGGCCGCACCGTTCGCCGTGATCTGCGGGAAGAGCGGGCCCTTCGCCACGCCGTAGTCGGCGCGGAATTCCTGGATGGTGGCGATCGCCACGCGCACCGTGCGGTTCTCCGCGACGGCCGTGTCGACGAGGCGGCGGAGCACCGTGTCTTGCAGCAGCGCAAACCAATCGATGCTCGAGCTCGTGGCCGTGTCGTTGGGCGGCGATGGAGGCATGAGCGAGAGCATGCTGTCCGCGAGCGGCATGGTCGAATCCCGCTGCGTCGCGGGGCTCGTGTCGGGGTGCGCGGCCAGCGAGTCGTAGAACGGCCGCAGCGAATCCTCGAGCGGCAACGGCGGCCGCCAATCGTTAGGCGTATCGACCGGCGGGCGGTGATAGGCCGGCCCGACGGCGCACGCGCCCATCGTGGCGGCGAGCGCGAGCGGCAACGCCAACCGGCGCATCAGTCGCCCTCCGCTGGACGCGTCGATGTCGCGTGCGGCGCGGCGGCCTCTGCCC
>DAHUXU010000675.1 GCA_027307005.1 Gemmatimonadota bacterium | reverse complement strand
CGACGGCCTCGGGGGCGTTGATCTTCGGCGGCCTCAGGACCGGCAGGCCGAGGCGCGCCGCCGCATCGCCTAACGCCGAATCGCTGGGTGACGCGCGCAGGACGACCCCGACGACGCGGTGTCCGGCGCCGGCGAGGCGCGTGAGCGTATCGGCGGCCCACTGGCCGTCGCCGTAGATGGCGATGCGGAGGCCGCCGTCGGCGGGCATGCGAGGTCCGACCAGTCGAGCTCGTCTTCGGCGCGCACGGCGCGGGTGATGGCGCGGCCGAGGACGTAGCGGAGCTCATCGGGCTGGATGCCGGTGCCGGGGCGCTTGAAGTCGACGTCGGCGGCGGCGAGGCGGTCGCCCTTGCGCAGGTCGCGGCGCGCGACCATGCGGCGGCGGAACACCTTCCGTTTGGCGATTTCGTCCGCGCTGACGCGGCGCTCGGCGCTGCCTAACGCGGCGAAGGCATCGCGGGCGCCTTCGACGATGGCGCGCAGCTCGGCCGGGTCGGCCGAAATGGCGTGGTCCCATCCCGGCAGGTTCTTGTCCGTGGTGAAGTGCTTCTCGATCATGCACGCGCCTAACGCAACCGCCGCGATCGGGACGGCGGAGCCGAGCGTGTGGTCGCTGTAGCCCACCGGGACGTCGAAGGCGGCGCGCCACGTGTCCATCGTGCGCAGGTTCACCTGCGCCGGCGGCGACGGGTAGATCGACAGGCAATGCAGGATGGCGACCGGGCCCGCGCCCGCGCCGCGCAGCGTCGCGATGGCGCGCTCCACTTCGCCTAACGTAGCCATGCCGGCGGAGATGATCACGGGCTTGTGCGTGGCGCCCACGTACTCGAGCAGCGGCAAGTGGTTCACATCCATGGACGCGATCTTGTAGGCCGGCACGTCGAGCGCTTCGAGCATGTCGACTTCGGCCGCCGAGAAGCAGCTGGAGAAGAAGGTGATGCCGGTGTCGCGGCAATAGGCGGAAATCTCTTCGTGCTGCACGCGCGAGAGCTGGTACTGCTCGACGGATTCCTCGAGCGTGGGCTGGTTGCGCTCCTTGCTCACGTACGCCGTGTTGCGGTCGTACTCGGCGCGGGAGATGAGCGACGACTTGCTCCACGACTGGAACTTGACGGCATCGGCGCCGCACTCGCGCGCGGCGTCGATCATCTTGCGACACAGTGCCATGTCGCCGTTGTGGTTGGCGCCAATCTCGGCAGCGATGTAGGGCGGCTCACCGGGACCGACCAACCGGCCGGCGATGTTCAGCTTTTCCATAGATCCTCGAGCTCGGGGTTGGCCACGCTCCACCACCAGATGTAGCGAGGGGGAAGACGGTTCAGCGCGCGCACGTACGACGCGAGGCGTTCGGGTGGCGCAACGGCGGCGGCGAAGACGCGGCAGCGATCGCGGGCGTCGGCCACTTGCGTGCGATAGGGTTCCGCGAGCGGCCATGGGCTGTCGAGCACGCAGTCGTAGTGCGCGAGGACGCGAGACGTCGCGACGCGCACCTGCTCTTCGGTGAACGGCGGCAGCACCGCCGCCGTGTTGGAGCCGTATTGGCGGTACCGCATGCGGGGAGTGCGGTCGAACGCGAGCCGTGCGCCTAACGACCAGGCGCGCGTGGTGATCAGCCAATCGAACAGCACGCAGGTGGATGGAATGGGCAGGCAGCGGCGCAGCATGTCGGTGCGCCACACGACATTCGAGAAGCCGAAAACGTTCCAGCGCGGCAGCATCGTGTCGAGGCGCAGGTCGGCGGGCGGCACGAACACGATACCGATGTCGCGGCCCGCCTCGTTCATGATGTCGAGGGCGCAGCCGGTGACGTCGGCGTCGTCGAGCGCGGCGCGTGCGGCCGCGACACGCGACGGGAGCAGCAGGTCGTCGATGTCGGCGGCGACGATGCCGTCATAGGCGTCGACCATGGCCGCGAGCGCATCCTGCCGAACCGCCGACGGCGTTGCGTTAGGCGGACCCATGCGCCAGGTGACGT
>DAHUXU010000673.1 GCA_027307005.1 Gemmatimonadota bacterium | reverse complement strand
CAGCACGTCCACGCGGCCGAAGCGGGACAGCACGGCATCGCGAAGCGCCGCCACCTGGCTGGCCTGCGACACGTCGCACTCGAACGGGGCCGACGGTTCGCCTAACGATTGGGCGAGGTCGGCCGGCTTGGCGGCGGGAATGTCGACGAGCGCCAAGCGCGCGCCGCGCTCGTGGAACGCGCGCGCCAGCGTCCGGCCGATGAGTCCGCTCGCACCGGTGAGCACCACGACGCGATTGCCGACATCGAATAGCGGATCTGGCATGTATGCCTCGCATGGGGACCACAATATCGCCAATTGGCGAGCCGAACAGGAAGCCTCGCTACAGCCACGTTTGCCTCAGGTGCCTGGTGCTCATACCCTTGCGGGTGCGGCGCCTGACGTGATGCTACCACCATCAGTCGAGGCTTTTCATGGCAACCCCTGTGCAGGTTGTCGACAGGCCGGACTTGCTGGACCTGATGCTCGACGATCTGGCCTCCGCGCCTCCCGCATTCAAACCAACAAACTACTGGTCAGTGTACGAGCGACGGTTCGTGCCAGAGCTCAGAGACCGCGGGCTCGCTGATTTTCGACGCCGCCGCGGGACGGTGCTGACCAGCTTCGGTGCGTCGGACTATCGACCTCGCGGCGCCTATCTGGATTTGAGCCGCAGCCGCGTGTTTGGCAACCGTGTGACCCAGCACCTGCCGGGCTGGACGCGTCTGCTGGCGCGCGTGAGCGACTTGTTCAATCGTGACGGGTTGTCGCCCGTCGCATTCGACGTGTACGAGTGCGGGCTGCGCGAGCTGCAGGAGTCCGCTTTTCGCCTAACGCAGCTCTATGGCGAGCAGGCCGGCGCCCGCCCGCTCGACTCGATCGAGCTGTCGTGCGCCGGCAATCCGGAGGATGTGTTCGACGTCGCCGGCCGACCGTATACGATGCGCGCCCTCTATTACTACATGCGCTACGCCTATTGCTGCCAGTTCGTCGATTTCGACAAGATCGAACTGATGGCCGAGCTCGGTTCGGGCGTGGGTCGACAGATCGAGATCATTCGGAAGCTTCATCCGCGCATCCGCATTCTCGCGTTCGACATAGCGCCGCAGCTCTACGTGTGCAGCCAATTTCTCTGCGCGAATTTTCCGGACGCCGTCATCGGATACGAAACGACTCGGACGTACGGCGCCCTGCCCGATCTTCCGGCGGGCGCTGTCGCGATCTGCGCTTCGTGGCTGTTCCCTCTCCTCCGCGATCAGCGCGTCGACCTGTTCTGGAACGCGGTCAGCTTTCAGGAGATGGAGCCGGATGTCGTCGCGAACTACCTCAGCTACGTTGCGCCTGCGGCCGACGCCGTTTACTTGCAAGAGCGAATGGAGGGCCAGGACCTGTCGCGCAGGGAGGGCGAGCCCGGTGTCCTTCGTCCGACGACGCTCGACGGCTATCGACGCGGACTGCCTAACCACACGCTCATCGACATGTCGCCGTGCCTCAGGCCCCTCGGAACGCTACCCCATCATCGCGATTCATTTTGGCGTCGGTCGTGATCGCGTGGTAGTTCGGCCGAACGCGCGGCGCCCGTGCTTGGCGACGAGCCGCACGGGGCGTAAGACATAGTACAGTGCGCGCGCGCGGCGAGGCAGCGTGGCGAATTGGACGTCGGCGGCGTGCGGCGCGGCGGCGATCCCGGCCAGATATGCGACGCGGTCGCCGAAACGATCTCGCACGCGAAGTTGGAACGCCGGCAGCGACATGGTCCGGGCGTCATCGAAGAGCCTCGCGCGCACATCCGACACGAGACGCCTAACGTGGGCGTCGATCGCTCCAAAGCCATCGCACTCCGTCGCACCGAGCAGCTCGGACGCGAGCGCGCAGCCGAGTGCCACCATGCGAGTCGCGCCGATCGACGCGGCGAGCTGGCGCACCGCGGGCCACGAGGGCGCACTGACGTTCCGCGCGAGCGCGGCGACATCGCAGAGCCAGCCGAGCTGCGACCAGAGGTGCTTCGATCCGTGGACGCACAAGTAGACGAACGTTGCATCGGCGGAGAGCGTGCGCATCGGACTACCGAGCACCGCGGTCCCGGTCGCGTGTGTCCAGGCCCACCTTTCGTCGCGCAGGCCGGCCAAGCCCGGACGGATGAGCGCCCAGTGCAACTCGAGGGTGACGCCGTGCTCGGGCTGCACGAGCGCGATGTGATAGTCGGCGCCGATCAGCGCGGACTCGGCGTCGCGCGTGAGGGCAATCGCGGGTTGGAACCCGCGTTGGGCGAGGATGGTGCGGGCGCGATCGAGGTCGCTCCGGTGGACCACGAGATCGAGGTCGGTGAAGCGGCGACTCGCGAGATCGCCGTACGCACCGCGCGCGAGCAACGGGCCCTTGATCGGGATGACGGGGATGCGCTCGTGCTCGAGCACCGCCACCATCTCGCGCAGCGTGCTCGTGAGGACAATCGATCGCAGCGCATTCTCATCCACGGCCGCGCGCAGTTGGGCAAGCGGCTCGGGCGGAACACCGCCGCATTGCGCGAGCGGCGCATAGATGATCGGCGCAACGGCGTGCGCATCGACACAGCGGACGAGCGCCGGCCAATCGGGTACAGAGGACACAAGGGCCGCGATGTCGTGGCCCGGGTCATTGCCCAGGGCGCAACGACACGCGGCCGTCACGACCTGCATCGCGGCGCGCACAGCCGGGACCTGCGACGGCGGTGCGGCGGTTCCCATGTCGTTAGGCCTATCTGCCTCTGGCCAAGCTGACGATCGCGGCGGCGGAGCCGGCGAGCCCAACGAGCGGGACGAAGATGTCGCGGAAAAATGAACCGTGACGCGTGACGATGATCTGATCGCCGGACTCGATCGGCCTCGTGGCCCACTCGTTGAGCGGGCTGCGAAGATCGATCTTGTATTCCTTTCCGCCGCGGAAGAGCAGCACCTTGCCGAGGTTGCCGAATTGCGTTGGGCCGCCGGCCATCGCCAGCGCCTCCCCGATCGACGTTTCGCGCGGCAGGTTGTAGAGACTCGGCTTGCTCACTTCGCCGGCGACGGTGAGGTGCAGCAGTGGGATGACGACGAGCTGCGGATCGGACTCGTACTTGGTGAGGAACTGGCGCAGTCGCCTATCGACTTCCTGCAGCGGGACACCGGCGATCGGCACCGCCTGATACAGCGGGTGCAGCAGCGCGCCGTTCTGCCCAACGGCGAAGTCACCGCTCATTTCCGGATTGCGCCACACCGTGACCCGCACGAGGTCGCCGGGGTGGAGCACGGTATTCGTGTCGATCGGCGGCGGCGCGTCCTGCGCCATCGATGGCAGCGCGATGGCGGTGCAGCACAGCACGGCGAGGAGGAGAGAGCGCATGGTCTGAGCTACCACCTGAAGAGTAGGAAGCGCAAGGGGGACGGTGAGGACTCGTCGCGCGGATCGGCGATGGCGATCACGAACGAGCGGGCGACGCGGGGGGATCACGCCTCGACGCTGTCGTAGTAATCGTAATAATAGTAGCCGCCGTACTGCGGCACCTTGTGGTCCGGGTCGTTGAGCACCGCGCCGACCACCCGCACGCCTAACGACGACATGCGCTGCACGGCGTCCTGCGCCACCTGGCGATCGGTGTGTCCGGCGCGCAGCACGAGAATGACGCCGTCGGCCAGCGAGCCCAAGATGAGCGCGTCGGCGGCGGCGTGGACGGGCGGCGTGTCGAGAATGACGGTGTCGTACTCTCTGCCTAACCGCTCGAGCGCCGCGCGCATCTGCGGGCCGCCGAGGAGCTCCGACGGGTTCGGCGGCAGCGCGCCGGCCGGCAGGAGCGAGAGGTTGTCGACCATCGTGTGCTGCACCACCTGTTCGAGCGACGCCTGGCCCAGCATCAGTTGCGTGAGGCCCGGTTCGCGCGCGGCGTGGAAGACCTTGTGCAGGCGCGCGCGGCGCAGGTCGCAGTCGACGATCAACACCCGCATGCCTTGCTGCGCGAACGTCACCGCGAGATTCGCCGCGGTCGTGGTCTTGCCATCCTGCGGCGACGGGCTGGTGATGACGATGGTGCGCAGCGACTGCACCGCCTGCGAGAAGATCAGGTTGGTGCGCAGCGTACGGAACGCTTCGGCCGTGCTCGACCGGAAGTCGGAGACGGTGACGAGCGATTCGCC
>DAHUXU010000662.1 GCA_027307005.1 Gemmatimonadota bacterium | reverse complement strand
CGATGACGGCCCTGGGGCCGAGTAGGCCTACGACGTTCGGGACGGCAAAGATTCCCGCCACGCTGCCTACGGCCAGCACGCATAGGTCCCAACCGGTCTTTACGAGACGCTGTTTCCATCCGAGCGATTCAACTAAGCTCTCGACGCCCGCCATGACAAAGGCGGCAAGTACGGGGATGATTGCGGTGACCGAAACAGCGTTAGGGTCCGCTCCTATAAACACTTGCATCGGACAAACGGTGTCGCGCTGCCACGTCCCCGTCAAGGAGGCCCCGCCTAACCACGAGGCCGGTTCGCTCAAGGTAACATCTCAAATCGACCCACTGCCAGCGACAAGAGCACGGATAGCGGCGCGGATCGCTCGGCTGCTCGGCGCCGGGTCTATCAAGCGTGGTGGGCGTCGAGGCGTGGTTTGTTGGAAAAAGTCTTTGGGAATTTCCGGAAGCGCGGCAGTGCTGGATTCTCCACACAGGGTCAACGTCGGCGCACTATGTCCGCTGGAAGAGCGACGTGAGGGCTAACTGGAGGCCTCTGCGGAGAGCTTCTTCGCTCTGGTGTGAAGGATAACCACAAGGATACAAGAGACGGGGTCGGTGCACATGCAACCTCAACGACGCGTCGTTAAGCGTGGAGGTGCGCCGACCCCATCTCTTGCATCCTATCCGTTTGAGCTTTTGTCGTAGATCCCTCCATGTGGCGTTTGGGTGGAGCCTCGCCACGCGGTCACTGCTTTCGCATCACCCATGCCGCGCGCTGGCGCATTTTCGTGAAAAGCGCGGTCGTGCCATCGGTCGAGTGAACGGGTACACGCGTTTCAATCCCAGAACTGCCACCGCACACCGTACGTGAGCAGCTGCCGCGGCTGCGCGTAGCCCGGGACGATTTCGTAAATCGGCGGGTTGATGCCGTACGTCGAGTGGAAAAAGATCACGGCGTCGAGGATGCGAACTTCGATGCTCCCCACGAGCACATGGCTGAACAGCGCGAACGGCGCGTTGTTGTTGAACGTTTCGTCCGATGTCGTGGTGGGAAAGAGCACGTTCTGCCGGAACTCGTGCGCGATCGACCCGCGGAAGCCGAAGTTGCCGCTCGGGAAGCGGCTCAGCCACTTCGTGTCGAGATACAATTCTTCGCGCGTTTGAACCTGCGGCCGATAGTATCCGTTGTTCGAGTAGCGCACGGCCCACACGTCGGCGCCGATGTCTTTGTAGAACTTGCCGCGGATCGTGCCGTAAATGCCTGTGGCCGCCGCTGCGCGCTGGGCGGCGAAGATCGTGTCGTACGCGGTAAGTCCGGGCAAGAGCGCGGCATCGCGCCTCAGAATGCCGCCCGAGAGCCAGGTGCCGAGCACCTTGATGCCGGCCTCGAGCCTCACGGCAACCTGTTCGCCGCCGTCGACCCCGCCACCGTGCCGGTGCGTCACCGCGCCGGTGACCGAAATGAAGTCCAGCGGCGTGAAGCGCGCCGACGCCTCTTCCGTCGACGTCGTATCGGGTCCGCGATAGTCGGCAACGAACGAGACCGCCAATTCCTTTCGCTCGTATGCGAGCCGGGCCTCGAGCGAGTTCATCGTCGAGTTAGGCAGGATGTGCAGCCGGTCGGCGGCGCTCAGCCGCAGGCCCCACCGCGTGAAGCCGCCCGTGGCCACGAGCTGCTTGGCCGACACGGTCGTGTCGGCGGAGTCCGCCGGCGCGAAGTTGAGCTGCGGATGAAAGTTCGAGTGTTCGGCGAACTGCTGCGCGGCGACCATCACCTGCGCCCACGATCCGGAATCCGGATCGCCGTAGCCCGCACGCAGGTACGCGTCGGTCCGCGTGCGATCCTGCTCGGGGACGACGCCGTTCGTGTTGGTCACGAGGTCCATGTCCTGTTCGTCGCGCGTGCGGCTCGACCGGATCGCATACCCGTCGATGCTCCACGGACCCTTTGCCCAACCGAGCCGGCCCGTGAGCGCGAGCTCGTCACCGCCGCCGATGGTGGGATCGCTGTTGGTGCCGTACTGCTGTCCGGTCAACTGCAGCGCCATCCCGTTGCCGTATCGCTTGCCGTAGAAGCCGCGATACAGGTTCGTGCCCTCGTCGCCCGTCAGCACATCGACGCGCGTGTTGGTCGAGGTGCGCTGCACGCGCCAGCTGCGAAGATAGACGCGCAGCTCGTCGGCACCTCGCTCCACTGACACTTCCTCGAGTGAGTAGAGTTGCACCTCGGATGGGTCTAACGCGCCGGGCGAGCGCGGATCCAGGTTCTCGACTTCGACGCCGTCGTAGAAAAATCGGATGCGCGCGGGATCCCCGAGGTAGGCGGCGTACTGCGGGGATGTGATCCAGCCCGATCGGAAGGTCGTGACGCCGGGAATGAGCTTGAGCAGATCGAGCAGGTTGATCGCGCCGGTGGCGAAGAACTGGTCGCGGTCCCAGTGATACGGCGCGCCGATGCCCACGAGCTCGGGGAGCTCGGCGTGTGCGAGGGGCGCCTTGATCGTGTCCTTGGGGACCTGCGTCGTGTCGCTGGTGGTGTCGGACTTCGTCGTATCCGCGTGCGCGGTATCCGACGGCATCGGCACCGCGTGCGTGCTCGTGTCGGCGCGCGTGGTATCCGCGCGTGTGGTGTCGTGCCGCGCCGGCACCGTCTGCGCGGCCGCCGTCCCGGCGACGGCGAGCGCGAGCAGCACTGCCCACGGCGCGCGCCTAACGGAACGGCGAGCGCCGGTCAGCGCGCCCTCCCCCGCACCAGCTCGACGAACGTGCCCACCGGAACGCCGGTCGGGCCCTTCGGGATGTACGTGAGGTCGGATTCCGAGTAGGCGGTGCCGGCGATGTCGAGGTGCACCCACGGAAACTCCTCGGCGAATTCCTTGAGGAAAATCTCCGCCGTGCATGCCCCGGCGGGACGTCCGCCGGAATTCTTGATGTCGGCGACGTCGCTCTTTATGAGCTCCTTGTAGTCGTCGTAGAGCGGCAGCCGCCAGCCGGGCTCGCCGGCGCGCATGCCCGCGGCGAGCACGTCGGCGACGAGCTCCTCGTCGGTGCCGAACACGCCGCTCGCCGTGTGGCCTAACGCAATCACGCAGGCGCCGGTGAGCGTCGCGGCATCGACCACCGCCGAGGGCGAGAACCGCCGCGCGTACGACAACACGTCCGCCAGCACCAGCCGCCCCTCGGCGTCGGTGTTGATCACCTCGATGCTCTTGCCGAGGTGGCTCCGCACCACGTCGCCGGGATTGACGGCGGTGCCCGATGGCATATTGGTCGTGCTCCCGACGAGCCCCACGACGTTCACCGGCAGCCCGAGCCGCGCGATCGCGTCCATCGCGCCTAACACACCGGCCGCGCCGCACATGTCGAACTTCATGGCCTCCATCCCCTGCGCCGGCTTGATCGAGATCCCGCCCGAATCGAAGCACAGCCCCTTCCCCACGAGCGCGATCGGCTTCGCGTCCGCGCGGCCGCGACGATACTCGAGCGCGATCAACTTCGGATCCTGCGGCGTGCCCTGCGCCACGCAGAGAAACGATCCCATCTTCTCCTGCTCCAGCTCGGGGCGGCCGAGGACGGTGATCTGCATTCGGTGACGCGCGGCGATCTCGCGCGCGACGCCGGCGAGATAGTCCGGCGTGCACAGGTTCCCCGGCATCATGGCGAGCCGCCGGGCGAGCGCCATTCCCTCACCGATCGCCGGTCCGCGCTCGACGGCTTGTGCCGCGGCCTCGTCATCGCACAGAATCACGGCCGACTCGAGCTCCGGTCGACGCTCATCCGCCGGCGGCGGGGTCTTGAGATCGGCATAGTCCCAGGCCCCGGTCAGCAGACCCACAGTCACCGCTTCGACCGATACATCGCCGCGGCTGCCGTCGTACCAGGCGAGCGCAGCCGCCCCGAGCTTTCGCGCCTGGCGCGCCGCGATGCTCGCGGCGCGGCGCAGCGCGCCGGCGGCGTCCGACGGATCGCCTAACCCAACCAGCAGCACCCGCTGCGGGTTCGCGATTGCCGCGGCGCCGGCCAGGTGCAGCACCTCATCGCGCGCGCCGCGGAACTCGCGTCGATCCAGGGTGCGGCCCAGCGCTCCACCGAGCTTCGCGTCGAGCGCCACGAGATCCGGCGCCACGGTCGGATGCCTTCGCAACGCGAGAACGAGCAGCGGAACATCGACGGAGTCGGCGGCGGACCGGCGTGTGCTGACACGAAGGGGCATTGTCCGAGCTCCACAGTGAGCAACGGAGCGAACGCGGCAGTGCCGCGCGCGCTCCGGCAGGTGACGAACCGAATCTCACGCGAGCACCGCGAACCCCGGGTAGGCGCGGGCTGAGGCGAGAGGCCGAAATCCGCTGGAAGTTACCGCGGTTTCTACCACACGGAACCCCTGTGGTTCCGCCCGTATTGTGCAACGTGACCGGCGTGTGTCCGAACGCCCACACCGGCGGAGCCGGCTTCGCCTAACGGACAGGCGTTCCGCCGGCCGCACTCATTGTATTGAATTGCGGCGCGGGACGCGGCAAACTTGACCGGGCACACCTCGCGGAGGGACGACATGGCTGGGTATTCCGGGACACCGCTCGCCGCCAAGCTCGGCATCAAAGCCGGAATGTCGCTCCATGCCTCGGGTGCGCCCGGCGACTACGCCACCCTGATCGAGCCGCTCCCCGAAGGCGTGATGCTCGTCGCCCGCGCGACGCGGACCACCGACATCGTGCACGTGTTCGCAACGCGCGCGGCGCAGCTCGGGACAGCGCTCGAGCGATATCGCCGGACGCTGGGACCGTCGGCGACGGTGTGGGTGTCGTGGCCGAAGAAGTCGGCCAAGGTGGCAACGGACATCACCGAAGACACGGTGCGCGCGCTTGCGCTGCCGCTCGGTTTCGTCGACGTGAAAGTGTGCGCCGTGGACGACACCTGGTCCGGGCTCAAGCTCGTGGTCAGAAAAGCGCTGCGATAACGGATGCGGCGCAGGCCGATACGATCGTGCGCTCGGGGCAGGCGGATCTGGTGGTGATGGCGCGCGAGCTGTTGCGCCACCCGCATTGGCCGCTCGATGCCGCGCGAGCTCGGCCAGGACGTGCGGTGGCCGCCGCAATATCTGCGGGCGAAACTCCGCTGACGGACGGCGGCCTGGCTGCCTAACGGTTAGGCGGGAACAGCGCTGCCAGCTCCGGAACCTGGCCGGCTACCGTCCATCCTGTCATGCCGTGCCGCCACACGAGCGTCTCGGCGGTGAGCGTGCCCGACGCTGCGAGCGCGCTCTGATCCACCGGTCCCCTGCGCTCGCCGCCCACGGCATAGTACCAGGCAACCGCGGGGAGCGGCGGCGGCTCGTACGCGCCCACCACCGGGGCCGGCGCTGCGGCGGCCGCGGCCGCGCGCTGTCCGAGCGCCGCGCCCATGCCGATACCGACGCCGGCTGCCGCGCCGCCACTTGGATTGCGCGCCGCATCGCGAATCGCATCGGCGCTCTGCAGCTGTGTGTACGTGTCGAGCTGGCCGCGGAGCATACTCATGCGCGTCTGTTGATCGAGCGTCGACTCGACCTCCGTCGGCAGCGAGACGTTCTCGATCACGAATTGCGTGATGCTCAACCCGTATTGCTCGAACTGCGGCGCCACGCGCTGCTGCACCACCGCGCCGACCTCGGCGTACTTTGCCGACAGCTCGTAGATCGAGATGCTGCCTTCGGCGAGAACGCCGCTGACTCTGGCGACGATCAGGTCGCGCATCTGGTCGGCGATGCGATCGGTCGCGAAGTCGCCCGTCGTACCGCTCAGTTGCTCGACGAACTTGCGCGGGTTGACGAGGCGCATGGCGTAGGTGCCGTATGCGCGCAGGCGAACCGGCCCCAGTTGGGCATCGCGCACGATCACCGGGTTGGTCGTGCCCCACTTCTGGTCGACGAACTGCCGAGTGCTGAGGAAGAGCACGTCGGCCTTGAACGGACTCGCGAAGCCATATTTCCATCCCTGGAACCGCGACAACACCGGCATGTTGGCGGTCGTGAGTTCGTAGCGGCCCGGCTGGTAGACGTCGGCGATGCGCCCCTGGTCGATGAGCATCGCCGTCTGCGCCGGCCTAACGATGAGCTGGGCGCCGTTTTTGATTTCGTTGTTCGGGCGCGAGAACCGCCAGGCCATCGCCGTATCGGTCTGGTCGGGCCATTCGATGATGTCGACCAGCTCGCCGCTGATGAAGTCTCGTAGCGTCATTGGGGCTCCGGTGTGCCGCAGGTGGTCAATGGAAAATCGCGTCGAGGAGCGAGCGCAGCGTGACGGCCTGCCCATCGGCCTGCACGTTCACGATGATCGACGAGACGCCGAGCGCGCTCGCCGCGCCCGCGCGCAGAAGGGCCGGGTCGACAAAGCCTAACGCACGCTGCTCGAGCGCGCGCTGCGCCTCATCGTTCTGCCGCATCTGCTGCATGCCGCCCTTGGCGACGAAGTCCAGCACGCCGCGCAGCTCATCCTTCTCGAACCACACGCCGTGCTTCTTGCAGACGTCGATGACGATGCCCGACGAATGCGCAAAGTTGACGCGGTTCATCACCTTCCCGCAGTCGGGGCAGTGGACGTAGCGGACCGGCGCGCCGGGTGCGATGTGTGTCGGGCCGGGCAAGCATCCGGTCGCCGCGGCGACGAGGCCGCGGGCATCCTTGTCGGTACAGAGCGCGGCGAAGGCATCGGGCGACAGCCAGGAGCTGCCACATTTGGAACACTGGTGCATGGTCGTCGGCCCAACTTGCACCGCCGGCATGTCGCCGTTGCATCCCGGGCAATGGAGCACCGGGCCGCTCACGGCGCTCGGATCGATGACTTTCGCGCCGCAGTGCGGACAGAACTGCGAGCCCACGATCATGGAACCCATGCACGCGGGGCATGCGACCGTCGCGAGGCGCGAGCCGCAGTAGGCGCATTGCGTCGCATCGGGCTGCGCGGGCGCGCCGCAGTTAGGACAGTTGAGTGACGTGGACACCGGTGGCCGGCGAGTCGTGGGCAAAAATTCGAGAGCGGTCCTCTCGGAAGGACGTCGAGTCGGGCCGTCGAGTCACGCCCGTCGAGAGAAACCGGGTATCCGCCCGAGCGGCGCCGACTCCGGCGTCACCACCTCAGCTCGCCCATCATCGCCGCGTAAGCGTCGATGCCGTCCCAGATGTTCTGGAGGCGGATGTTCTCGTTGGCGGCGTGCTGATTGTCGTCGTGGTTCGCCACCGGCAGCCCCGCCAGCGGCTCGTGAAAGAGATCATCGAAGACATAAAGCGGCACGCTGCCGCCGAGCGTCGGTACGACCGCGACCGGTCGATCGGACGCGCGGCCCGCGGCCGCGATCACGGCGCGGGCGGCGGGCGACGACATGCTCGAGCGGAAGGCAGCGTAGCCGACGTCCCAGTCGAGCTTGATGATCTTTGCGTGCGCGCGCCGGGTAGCGGAATCGGGCGTGTCGGTGACGATCGTCCATCCCTTCGACCGGAGGAACGCCTCGAGCTGCGCGCGGACGGTGGCCGGCTTCTGGTTCGGCACGAGCCTGAAGTCCATCGAGACTTCGGCGTCGACGGGTATTGCGTTGGTCGCTGCGCCGCCCACCGATCCCGCTCTGATCCCGCGCACGTTGAGCGCCGGCCGCATGAGCGCGTCCATCAAGCTGCCGGGCGACTCGCTGCGGCCAATCTGGAACTCATCTTTCAGCTCGGACTCGACCGGCGGCAGCGCGGCGATCGCCTCGCGCTCGGCGCGCGTTTCCGGGCGGACATCGCGCATGAACCCGGGAATGCGCACGCGGCCGTCGGGCGTCCGCAGCTCGGCGATCAGCTCGGCGACCATGGCCGCCGGGTTAGGCACCCAGTTGCCGTAGTGTCCGTCGTGGAGCGCGTGGATCGGGCCGTAGATCGTGGCATCGAATCCGGTGGTGCCCCGGGCGCCGAAGTAGAGCAGCGGCCGTCCCGACTGGTGGACCGGTCCATCGCCGATGAGCCAGAGGTCCGAGGCCAGCGCGCCGCGGTTCGCGCGCAGGATGTCCCGCAGATGCGGGGAGCCGGCCTCTTCCTCGCCTTCCCAGACGACCTTGATGTTCACCGACGGCTTTTTGCCTAACGCTTTGAGCGCGTCGAACGCGGCGAGGAACGCGATCTCGGAGACCTTGTCGTCACCGGTCGACCGTCCGTAGAGGCGCCACTCGCCGTCGTAGGGCGGCGCCGCAGTCGCGAGGTCGACGACCCGTCCGCCCGCGCCTAACGTACCGGTGCGCAGGACCGGCTCGAACGGCGGCGTCGCCCACTGGGACAGGGTGACCGGTTGCCCGTCGTAGTGCGCATAGAATACGACGGTGCG
>DAHUXU010000613.1 GCA_027307005.1 Gemmatimonadota bacterium | reverse complement strand
GCGCCGCGAGCGCGTGACGTTGGGCGGCGATCTCGATCAGGCGCGCCGCACGATCGCCGAGCTCCAGCACGCTGTCGACTCGAGCCGCGCGGCCGCGCGCGAGACCGAGCTTCGCCTGAGCATGGCGCTCGAAACCGAGCGTCAGGACGCGGCCTCCCGCCGCGCCGCCTCCGCAGCCGAGCTCACCGCCTCACAGGAAAGCGCCCTCGGCTTGCGCTCCGAGCTCGCAGCCGCGCGCGAGAGCGCCGTCCGAATCACATCGCGTTTGGAGGCCGACCTCGCGGCCACGCGCGCGCTCCTCGAGCGGACGGCGGAGGATCTGCATTCCGAGCGCGCCGCGTCGGCGGACGTGCGCGCGGACCTGGCGCGTCGCGTGACGCTCCTCGAGGAGGAGCGCATTCGCCTCGAGACGGAACTGTCGAAGGAGCGTCGCGAGGGCAACGAAAAGCAGCAGACGCTGCGATCGTACGTGAGCACGCTCCGGGAGCAGTACGCGTTGGCGTGCACGGAACGCGACGCCGCAAGCCGTGAAGCCGAGCTGCGCCGCAAGCAGGCCGACGACATCTCGCACGCACTCGACGAAGCGTACGCCGAGTTCGGCCGCCGCCTGGACGAAGAACATTCGGAAGCCGTGAACGTGCTCTCGAAGGTCTGGGACTACGTCCACAACTATCCGCGACTGCGCGACCGTCCCGTCTCGTTAGGCGGCGCGCCGTTGGCCGATGCGCCGCCCATGGACGAGCCGCCCGAAGAGCCGTACGATCTCGGCGCAGCGCCGTCCGCCAACCGATCGGAAGACGCCGCGCCTGCCCGCGAGTCCGAGACGCCCGCCGCCAAGCCCGCTACATCGGAGGTTGCTCCGGCGTCGCCGGCCGAGCAGCCGGCCACTGGTGAGCGCGAAGTGCCTACGGCGCGGCCGCGCGGCCTCGCCGATGCGCCGCGCACATCCGGTGGACGCGAATACGACATCGAGGAAGCGCTGTCCGACAGCACGCCGCACCCCGATCGTCAGCCCGGACTGCCGACGCACAGCACGCGCGTTCGCCGGCCCGTCTCAGCCATGCGTCGCGACGACGACATCCTCGTCATCTGCGACGACGGGTCAGTTTGGTCCAAGCGACCCACGGGCTGGGTGCAGGAATCCGCGGTTCCCGGCTCGGAAGTGGAGCGCGGGTCAGGCGCGACCTCTGGCACCGAAAACCCCGATCGCGAGCCCGAAGGCGGCGACATTCGCTGATCGATGTTCGGCGCGCAGGCGACGCACCCGCGCTAGCTTTTCGCAGCCGGGAGTTCGCATGCCGCAACCGATGAGATTGCCAATTGAATGGTCGCTGCCGTCGCCGCCCAAGATGATCGTGCGCGCCGTGCATCTGCGTTGCCCACGATGCGGCGGGAGCGGGATCTGGCGGTCCTGGTTCAAGACCAAGCACGCGTGCCCGACTTGCGATCTCGTCTTCGAGCGCGGCGAATCCGAGGACTACTGGCTCGGCGCCTACATGTTTAATCTCGTGGCGGCCGAGCTCGTATCCGTGGGGATCGCGGTGATCGTCATTATCGTGCTGTGGCCCAACGTGCCGTGGAACCTGGTATGGGGTCTGTCGGTGATTCTTGCGATTCTGATGCCCGTCCTGTTCCTGCCATTCGCGCGCAATCTCTGGCTTGCGTTCGACCCCATGTTCCGGCCGCCGCATCCCGATCATGCAGCACAGGACCGAGTGCCGCCGGGTAGTCACTAGGTTCGGCTGCGCGGACTCCCTGAAGACCCAGCCTTTCAGAATCTTGCATAGATTTGTAGTGTAGAACGGATGTCTACTGCTGCCGCGCGCTTTCGCGCGCGGGCATCGGGCTATTCCCCATAGCGTCGAGAATTCCATGGCACGTTCGAATCCCGCGTTGCGTGAATCTGTTTTCCGGAACGCCATTGCCGGCGTAAGCGCCGAGCGAATGACCGTCTCGGGCACGGCGTTCAAGTCGCTGTTGCTCGTGGCACTCACGATTTTTTCGGCCGGGTGGGTGTGGACGGCAACGGTGTCCAATCCCGCGGTCGTCGGCCCGGCAGTCATGATCGGCGTGTTCGGCGGGTTGATCGTTGCGCTGGTTGCGATGTTCAAGCCCCAGACGTCGCCGATCACCGCGCCGCTGTACGCGGTGCTCGAGGGACTGGCGCTCGGCGCGATCTCGGCGATCTATGCCGCGGCGTACCACGGCCTCGTGCTCCAGGCGGTCGGCCTCACGTTCACCGTCGCGTTAGGCATGTTGTTGGCCTATCAGAGCGGCCTCATCCGCGCCACGCCGATGTTCCGCCGCATCATCATCTCGGCGACCATCGGCATCATGCTGTTTTACGTGCTCACGATGGTGCTCGGCTTATTCCACGTGTCGATGCCCATTCTGTGGAGCTCCAGTCCGTTGGGCATCGGCTTGAGCGTGGTGTTTGCCGGCGTCGCGGCGCTCAACCTGATCCTCGACTTCGATCTCATCGAGCGCGGTGCGCAGATGGGCGCTCCGAAATACATGGAGTGGTACGGCGGATTCGCACTGCTCATGACGCTGGTCTGGCTGTCCCTGGAGATCCTGCGCCTCCTGTCCCGGCTTCGCCGGTAACTCGGCGAATCACCGGGTCGGACGATGGACTCCGAGCGTCGCGACTTCTTGCGGAACGCCGGCGGCATGCTTGCCGCCGGCGTTTTGCTTGGCGCGCGGGCCGTGCCACACGTCGCCCGCAGTCAGAGTGCGCCGAAGGCCCGGTTAGGCCAAATCGGCTTGCAGCTCTATACCGTTCGCAGCTTGATGGATCGGGATGTGGAAGGCACGATCGCGGCCGTTGCGGCAATCGGCTACAAGGAAGTCGAGCTCGCCGGCCTCCACGACAAGACCGCCAAGGAAATGCGCGCGATCCTGGACCGGCATGGCGTTCGCGCGCGGTCGTCCCACAGCAGCATGCAGGACATCCGGCGCAACTGGGATCGCACGCTCGACGACGCCGCGACGCTCGGCCAGACCTACATCGTCAATCCCTGGATCGATGAGCCCGAGCGCACCGTCGCCGGGTACACCAAGGCCGCGCACGAGATGACGGTGGCCGCCGAAGCCGCGCGCAAGCGGGGCATCGGCTTCGCCTACCACAATCACGACTTCGAGTTCGCGCCTGTCGATGGACGCCTCGGATACGACATCCTGCTCGCCGAAAGCGATCCCGCCCTCGTGAAGATGGAGCTCGACATTTTCTGGATCGTGAAGGGCGGCCAGGATCCGCAGCGGTACTTCGCGCAGCACGCCGGGCGCTTCCCGATGATCCATGCGAAAGACATCACCAGAGACGGCAGGATGGTCGATGTGGGCAAGGGCACGATCGACTGGCCTCGAATCTTCCGCTATGCCAAGCGCGCCGGGCTCGAGTACACCTTCGTCGAGCACGACGAGCCACCGTCGCCGATCGCCGACGCACAAACCAGCTTCACCTATCTGCATGGTCTGACGTTCTGAGCCGTCGCGCCGCTTGACGCCTTCGGATGACCGCGACATATCCGTTTGAGGTCCGGCGATGGAGGGCCCATGCGGCGTGCTCGCACTGCGAAAGGATCGTTAGGCAGCGGCTCGACTGGCCGCGGCTGGAACCGTGTCCCGTCCTGGCTGGACGGGTTGCAGACGGACGCGAGGCTGTCATTGCGCAGTCTGCGTCGACGGCCGGCCCTCGCAGCCGGGATCGTTGTCACTCTCGCCGTCGCGATCGGAGTGACGGTGGCGGCCTTCGCGATCGTCAACGCGGTGCTGCTGGCGCCG
>DAHUXU010000608.1 GCA_027307005.1 Gemmatimonadota bacterium | reverse complement strand
GTCGCCGATGCCCGCCTCGAGCATGCTGCGGCGATCGGCGCGCTCGAAAGGCGACAGGAACAGCAGCAGCTCGACGCGCTCGCCGAAGCCGGCTGTCCGGAGCAGCGACAGCCCGGAGAGATCGTAGAACAGGAATTTCTCCGGGAAGGTGAAATACTCCTGCAGCATCCGGTAGCCGACGAACGAGCGGCGCGGGTACGGCAGCATGCCGTCGTCGTCGCCGAAGCCCGCCGGCGTGAGCGCGTTCGCGGGCAGCGCGATCGCGCGTCCGCCCGCCGCCTTGCCCGCCGGATCGCGCGCCAGAATGCGCACGACGTTGTTGCCTAACAACTCGTACAGCGAATACACGGTCGACGAATCGCCGGCGAGGTGGAAGCGCAGCGTGTCGAGCGCGAGCTTGGAGAACGACACGTCGGGATAGCACGTGAGCTCGATGCGCAGCACCGCGATCGCATCCGGCGCCTTGATCGCGGGCCGCAGCCGGTCGGGCGTCGTCCACTGCACGGCGGACATCTCGATCGGCCACAACATCGTGTCGTACGCCGTGCGGAACTTGCACGGCGTGCCGGCCACCGGTCGCGACAAGAGCTGCGATCCGCGCGGAATCCGGACGCCCGTCATCACCTTGCCCTGCTCCGGGTCGAGCTGGAACTCGACCAGCGTCATCGACGGAATCGGCCGGATGTAATGCGGATAGACGATGCTCAGCAGCGCATCGCTGATTTCGGAGAAGTCGTCGTCGAGCTTGAGATGGATGCGCGCGGCGAGAAACGCGAACGCTTCGATGATCCGTTCGACGTGCGGGTCCTCGCACTTGCTCGGCTCGATCTGGAGCCGGCCCGCGACCTTCGGGTACGCTTGCGCGAACTCGGCGCCCATGCGGCGCAGGAAGGTCAGCTCGCGCTCGTAGAGGTAGAGGAGCGCGTCACGCACCGGAGTCTCCGGCCACCTGGTATTCGCCGCTCGACGCATCGAGCGTGGTATCGAACATCACCGGTTCCGGATTCGGATCCATGCGCAGCACCGCGTGGATCACGAAGTGCAGATCGCGGCGGGTGGCGCCGGCGGCCGGATCCTCGACCAGCGAGGCGCGGACGTTCGTTAGGCGCGGCTCGTACATCGAGATCGCATCTTCCACCAGACGCAGCAGCCGCGTGCGCGAGTCGTGCGCATCGCGGCTCATCGAGCTGATGTCCGGCAAGCCGTAGTTGTAGAGCGACGCCTTGAGCTCCGGCAGCGCGTCCGTCGCCGGCTTGGCCGTGCGGCGCGTGTTGAGCAGCGACTCCAGATCGCGGCGCACGGAGCGCTTGAGCTCCCGCACCGATTGCGCCCACGTGACGGCTGGCTCGCTGCGTTCCTGCGGCGAGAGGTCGATGAGCCGATCCAACAACGATTGTTGGACCGTGCGCTCGAGCTCCGCTCGCGACGTCGACCGGCGGGGCGGCACCGGTTAGCCCTGCCCGAACCCGATGGCCTGCAGTGGATCGAGGCGCGCGATGCGCTGATAGAGATCGTGGCGCGTGCTGGCATCGCCGTCGAGTTTCTCGAGGCAGCGATACATGAGCGCCATGGGACGCGCCACGAGCTCGCCCGCTTCCCACTCATCGAGCTTGTGGGTTTCGATGTCGGCCATGAGCTCCTGGAGAATCGGCTGCGC
>DAHUXU010000602.1 GCA_027307005.1 Gemmatimonadota bacterium | reverse complement strand
CTTCGCCGCGTGCAGCATGGCGGCGATTGGATCGGCTATCACGCCGCATACGCGCGGTTCCCGGCGCAGCACACGTCGGTCATCGTGCTCTGCAACTCCGACGGCATCTCGCCGGAGCCGTTGGGCGATCGCGTCGCCGACGTCGTGCTGGCGAAAGCGTTCTCGTCGTCAAAGCCTAACGAAACGGTCGCCGCACGCGCTCGAGCAACGCAGAGTGGTGGGAACCCATCGGTGACGCTGGCCGGCGGCTATTTCGCGTCAGCCACCGGCGAAGTGTACCGGATCGTGACCCATGACAGTGGCATGGTTGTCGAGTTCGCCGGTCAGTCGTTCCCGCTGCACCGGCAGGGCCCGCTCGAGTACCGCGTCGCCGCGTTCCCGATTTCCATCACGTTCGTCGCCGACAGCGGCAACGCCGCGACCGCGCTATGGCTGCGCACTGGACCGAGCGACAGCCTCGAGGCCCAACGATTGGTTCCCGCCACACCGGATGCGGCCGAGCTCGCGAGTTACGCGGGTCGGTACTACAGCCCGGAGCTCGGAGTCACCTGGCCCATCACGTTCGATCACGGCGCACTTACGTTAGGCACGACATCCTCTGAGCTTATGGACATTTCCGGCAAGCTTGTGCCGGCGATGCAGGGAACGTTCACGGCGGGAAGTGGAACGCTCCAGTTTGTGCGCGATGCGTCCGGGCGCGTAACCGGGATGACCTTGAGTGCGAGTCGCATGCGCGGCATCGAATTCGACCGGCTCCCCGATTAGGGAATGCCGCTCCAGGTCCTGATTGACCGCTGTTCGCGACCCATTGGAAAGATGAGAATTCACAGTCCGGTCAAACCCTCCTGACGTTCGCGGTGTCTAGCATCCCTAGCTCAACCTCGTCGCGCTAGCCCCTGTCAAACGACCATGAGTGATTTGCTGCAGCTGCTCCGCACAGCGCATCGCCGTCTGGCCCAGAGCCCCGCGTTGGCAACTCACGAGCCCGAACCGGGCTGTGTTCGCGGCTCCAAGTCCTGATTGCCGGTGTTCAGGGCTCCTGGACGTCGTCGCTGAATGTGCAACTTGACGTTCGACAGTCGTCTCTGATGCACAGCACGTGGCGCCGACCGCCACTTGGGAGCCGCCTCACTGGCACCGATTTGGAGACCCTATGAAGACCCGTCTGATCGCGATCCTCCTGCTCGCACTCGTCTCGAGCCGGGTCGCCGCTGCGCAAACCAGCCACGCCGCACCCGCCACGACGACGGCGCAGGTGCCGGTGACGAAAGTCGTCCTCTTCTCTTCCGGCGTCGGCTATTTCGAGCACGCCGGCACGGTGCACGGCAACAGCGCGACCGAGCTTCGCTTCAAGACGAGCCAGATCAACGACATCCTCAAGTCGCTCGTGCTCCAGGATGAGGACGGCGGGCACGTCGGCGCGATCACGTATCCGTCGCAGGATCCGTTAGCCAAGACGCTCAAGAGCTTTCAGGTCGACATCACGCAGAATCCGAGTCTCGCCGAACTGCTCAATCAGCTGCGCGGCGCGCGCGTCACCATTCAACGGCAGGCCGAAACGCTCTCCGGCACCATCCTCGGCGTCGAATCACGCGTCAAGGGCGGAGACAAGAGCGATTCCTTCGAGGTGCCCGTGCTCAATCTCCTAACCGGCGCCACGATTCGCGCGATCGAGCTGCCGTCGATCACCGATCTGACACTGGATGACCCTCAACTCGAGGAGGAGCTGACGCGAGCGCTCGGCGCGCTGGTGCAGGCGCGTGACCAGGACCAGAAGCCCGTGACGATCAACTTCACCGGCACGGGCGAGCGGCGCGTTCGCATCGGGTATGTGGTCGAAACGCCGGTCTGGAAGACCAGCTACCGCTTGCTCCTCGACGACCACGGAAAGTTAGGCAAGCTGCAAGGGTGGGCCATCGTCGAGAATCAGACGGAGAGCGACTGGAACCACGTTGCGCTCTCGCTCGTGAGCGGCCGGCCGATCTCGTTCACGATGGATCTCTATCAGCCGCTGTACGCAACTCGGCCTAACGTGGTTCCGGAGATGTACACCGGTTTGCGCCCGCAGCTGTACGAGGGCGCGACCGCGACCGACAGCGCGCGCGTGCAAATGGGGGGCGCTCCCGGAGGTGCCGGCGTTCAGCGCCGGATCGGCTACGACCAATACGGTCGACCGTCGAAGCTGGCGCTCAGCGAGGTCGTGGTGACCGGGCAGGGCGTCGCGTCGCCGGCCGCGCCCCTGGACGCCGCCGCTTCGGTTCAGGCGGTCGCGTCGGCCGCACGCCTCGGTGCCCTGTTCCAGTACACCGTCCCGGACGTCACGCTTGCGCGGCAGAAGTCCGCGATGCTCCCGATCGTCACGGACAGCGTCGAGGTCGAGCCGGTCTCGATCTACAACGCGTCGGTGTTGCGATCGAATCCGTTGAACGGCGTACTGTTCAGGAACACGACGGGCAAGCACCTGCTGCAGGGTCCGGTCACGGTGCTCGACAAGGGCGTCTACGCCGGCGATGCGCGCATCGACGACGTGCCGCCGGGTCAGCAGCGATTGCTGAGCTACGGCATCGACCTCGCCATGCTGGTCGACGACACGAAGAACACGCAGAACACGACGCTCCTAACGGCGAAAGTCGACAAGGGTGTGCTCACACTGAGCCGCAAGCTCGTCGCGTCGCAGGAGTACGCGGCCGACAACAAGACCAACAAGGACAAGACCCTCATCATCGAGCGGCCGATCCGCTCCGGCTGGAAGCTCGTCGACACGCCGAAGCCGTTCGAGACGACGTCGGACCTGTACCGTTTCAAGGGGACTGCCGTCGCCAACAAGGTGACCGTTCTCACGGTGAACGAGGAGCTCGTGACTAACGAAACGGTCATGCTCGCTTCGACGGGTCTGGACCAACTGGTGTTCTACAGCCGCACGGGGACCGGAGCCGGCGACATGCCGGCAAACGTGCGCGCCGCGCTCGCCAAGGCGATTCAGCTCAAGCAATCCATCGCCGATGTCGAGGCCGACATCAACGCGCACATGCAACGGGTGGCCGAGATCACGGCCGAGCAGAACAGGATTCGCGAGAACATGAAGACGGTGGCGCAGTCGACGCCGTATTACAATCGGCTGCTCGAAAAGCTCAACGAGCAGGAGACGTCGATCGAGAGCCTGCAGAAGGAGCGGGACGCGCTCACGGAGAAGCGGGACTCGTTACATAAGGAGCTGGATGACTATCTCAACGGGCTGACGGTGGATTGAGCCATGCGCGACGTGAACGCCTTCGCGGTCAGTGGTAGCAGGCCTTCTTTTCCGTCGCGAACGACGGATATCGGTTCCCCGTCTCCGTTAGCATGCGATCGTCGAACGCAGATCCGAGAGTGCGCATGGCATCGTCCGGCAGTCGAGCCACGACGGCCGCGTCCACCAGACACCGGCAAGAGATCTCCATGGCCGTCGCTTCGCCCGATGCGGCCGCACCCGCCAGGCCATGAAGAAGGGATGCAGCGAGCACACCGCCGTTTGCTTTCTCGCATGTCTCCTTCGATTGCGTATTGGATCGCGCCGCCAGCGGGTCGGATGTAGTGCGGGATACGCGTCGTTTCCACTGTTGCCTCGCCTTGCCGAGGCTGTTTCCGTTCCGCCGAGTCGCGTGCCTGGCCGGGTTGTGGTTAGGCGTAGCTCCTGCGATCGCGGCGCAAGCCGCGCACGCGGCCCGTCCGCCGGTGCTGACAGTGCGCGGCGTGGAGGAGATCAGTACGCGCAACAGGCTCGTCCCGGATGGGCGGCGTACGCGCGACACCACGAGCTGGACCGTCGCGCGCCACCTGGTCGATCGCTCGCGCGGGCTCGCCTTGCAGGTAATGACATCGGTGAGTCGCGGTGATACGACGGTCGACTCGGTCCTGTTCAACGCGCGCACGCTGGTCCCTGTGTGGGAGCACGCCCACGGGCGGCAATCGTGGGACGTGGCGTTCGGCACCGCGCGGATCACCGGACATGTGTCGAGTTCCGGCTCCGCGGACCAGCCGGTCAACGTCGAGATTCCGGGCTTCGCCTATAGCTCGACCATGGATAACACGGTGGTGTGCGCATTGCCCCTGAGACCCGGTTATGCGGTCGTACTGCCGTTCTGGGATGGCGATCATCTCGAGATGGATACGGTTCGCGTGGCTGCGTTAGGCAACAATCCGGCCGGGCCGTGGGTCGTGCAGCTCGTCGAGCCGTACGCGACGGAAACGTTGTGGATCGATCGTGCCTCACGCCGCCTCTTGCGTCACGTGTACGTCAATCCGCGAACGGGTTCCAGCGAACACGTCGAATGGTCCGCCCCATGAGCACATTCAGTGTGCCTATGACCTCCCTGCCCATCTAGACGATGTTGTCTATTCGGTCGTTGCCCGGCGGCGATCACGCGCTATGGCCGGCGCATTGCAGTACGCCGAGGAACTTGCTCCATGGACCTACGGCGTCCCGGTATTGATGAGCCATGATCCGCGAAATCTGGTGAAGATGAGTCAAATCGTGCACGGTCCACGCGGCAAGCAACTGTGACAGACTAACGGCACCGAGGGCCGGATGACGGCCTCGGCGCTCGAAGTCCACAGGTTGAAGATTCAGCGCTCGCAGCTCCGCCAGATTTTCTGCACGAAGCCGAGCAAACTGATCGAGCAGTTGCGGTAGCGACTTGCCCTCGCTGTCTCGGAACTGGGCGAAGCGGTCGAACGGCACGAATGTCTGTGTGTCGCCGAACTCGAGGATCATTCGCAGACGCGGCATCCAATCCGTACGCTCGCCGTGGATCAGATGGCCGACGACGTCGAACGCCGCCCATGTGTTCTCGCCCTCGTCGCTCGAGGTCCACGCCTTTGGCAGGTCGCGCAGCAGCACATCGAGCGCCGCAGGCGTGCGCGACAGCAGCGCGATGGTGTCGATCAGGTTCTGTTCCATGAGCACCCCGTTCTGGTTCCGGCGGGCGGTCCTCTAGCATACAGCAGATTCGCGGCGGACAGCCAACGGCGCAAGGCGCCGCGTGCTGAGTGCGGGTCAGCGCGCCCCGAGGTGCTCGTGAAGCAGTGCGCGTGTGCAGGGACTCTACACGATTGCCGGTCTACGCCGGAGACAACCGCTTGATCACCGATCGCGCGGCATGGCTAACGGCAGGATAACGGCGAGGCAACGGATGCCGGCCAGAATCGAGTGCGGATAACCCGAGCCCTCTCGATGGGGGCCGACTCACTTCTCGCCGGAGCTCGCCGTCATGAACCGCACATCTCGATTCACTCAAGGCAGTCTCCTCGTCGTCGGCGTCGCGGCCGGCGTAGTGCTGCTCGCGTCACCCCCGATTCGCGCCCAAGCGTCCAACTGTGCCACGGTGCATGCGGCATCGGTCAAGATGGAAACCACGGCCTACCA
>DAHUXU010000599.1 GCA_027307005.1 Gemmatimonadota bacterium | reverse complement strand
CGCGCGCGCGCGGGGGAGCGGATCACGACGCTCGATGGCGTCGCCCGAACGCTCGACGCGACCACGACCGTGATCGCCGACCGCGACCGGGCCCAGGCGGTGGCCGGCGTGAGGGGTGGCGCGGACAGCGAGGTCACCGCGGCCACCACCGCGGTCTTCATCGAAGTGGCGCACTTCGACGCCGTACGCGTCCGTCGCGCGCGCCGCGCGCTCGGCCTCTCCACGGATGCGAGCTACCGGTTCGAGCGGCACGTCGACATCGAGCTGCCGCCCCGGGCGCTGGCGCGCGTCGTCGAGATCGTGGCGGCGGTGGCCGGCGGCCGTGTGGATGGCGCGCCCGGGGATCTTCGTCCGGAGCCGTATGCGCCCCGCCGCATCGCGCTCCGCCCGGCGCGCGTGGCCACTCTGTTAGGCGACGCCGTGCCCCAGGGCGAGATCGTATCGCTGCTCACGCCGTTAGGCTTCGAGGTCGACGCCCGCGCCGGCACGCTCGACGTGACCGTGCCCTCGTGGCGCCCCGACGTCGTGCGCGAGGTGGATCTCGTCGAGGAAGTGGCGCGCCGCCGCGGCTACGACACGTTCTCGAGCGAGCTGCGACCATTCCGCCCGGGCACCGTGCCCGAGTCGCCGCTCGAGGCCGTCTCGCGACGCGTGCGCGATGCGCTCGTCGCGCGCGGCCTGCTCGAGGCGCGCCCGCTCCCGTTCGTCAAAGGCGCGGACATCGGCTTCGTCCGCGTAGCCAATCCCATTGCCGAGAACGAAGCGTATCTCCGGCGCGACTTGCTCGACACGCTCGCGCGACGCGCCGAGTACAACCTGGCGCGCATGCAGCGAGACGTGCGGCTGTTCGAGATCGGATCGGTGTTCATGCCGTCGTCCGAGGCGCTGCCCGTGGAAGAGCTCCGCGCCGCACTCATTGTCATGGGACATCGCCGGCCGCCGCACTGGACCGAGACGCGGCCACCCGATGTCGATGAGTGGGACGCCAAAGGACTCGCCGTCGAATTGGCGCACTCGGCCTATCCGTCGGCAGAGATCGACCTCGAGTCCGATCGCGATTCGGACTGGCTCTGGACCATCGCCGTCGATGGAACGACACGAGGCGGCGTTCGTCGGGTGGCGCTCGACGCACCCGTGTGGGCCGCGCCCGCGTTCGGCGTCGAGCTGACGCTGCTCACCGTTCCGTCCGACTTCGTCGCGCAGCCCGGAGCGTCTCGATACGACTCGACCGCGGCCGCGTCGAAACCGCGGCACGTGCAGTACCGGCCACTGCCGGACACGCCGGCGGCGGAGTTCGATCTGGCGCTCCTCGTGCCGAACGACATGCCCGCCTCGCGTGTGGAGGAGGTGATCCGTGGCGCGGGCGGCGAGCTGCTCGAGCAGGTGGCGATCTTTGATGAATACCGCGGCGACGCCGTGCCCAACGGATATCGAAGTCTCGCGTGGCGATTGACGTTCCGCCATCCGGAACGCACTCTACGGGACAAGGAGGTAGCGGGTCGTCGCGACAAGCTCCTGCGCACTCTCGAAGGAGAACTCGGTGTCCGACAACGAACGACCTGATCTCGCCGCGTTTCAGGAGCTGGAACAGCTCATCCATGCGCTGGCAGAGGAAATGGCGGCGTGGCGACGCCGGGCTCACGAAGCGGAATCGCGTTTGCGCACGCTGTCCAACGGATCGGGCAGCTCGAGCAAGTCCGGCGCGCGATCCGACCTGGAACGGGAGAACGAAGACCTTCGTCGGCGTCTCGACAGCGCACAACAACGCACGAAACAACTCCTGGACCGTCTGCGGTTCCTTCGGCAGCAACACGAACTCGGAGCAGATCGATGAGCGTCGCCCATAAGTCGACCGTGAAAGTCACGATCCTGGGCGAGGAGTACGCGATTCGCAGCGACGAAACGCCGGAGCACACTCGCGCGGTGGCCGAGCACGTCGACGCGACGATCCGCGCGCTGATGAACGCCGGGGTCGTCGTCGAATCGCAGAAAGCGGCCATCCTTGCGGCCATGCAAATCACGTCCGAGCTGTTCAAGTCGCGACAGGGCCCGGAGGAGCTCGCCGAGCGGATGCGAAACATCTCGTCCGAAGTTCGTCGCATGCTGCCGCCGCAAAAACGGTAAGGCGGACAAGACAGACAAAGGCCGGACACGGCCCTGTCCGTTTTGTCCGCCTTACCTCTTGCTTGAGGACACCTGCGACGCGTAGTTTGTGTGAGTCCTCAAGGGTTTTCCCCTAGTCGCATGTGCCGGTTGCAGTTAGCGTTGTCCGCCTCGCACCCTACGTCGGTGCTGGGCCGGCAGCAGCTACGTGATTGGCCGCGGCGCCCTGGGGCGTTTCCACGATCGCGTGACGCGTGCGTCGCGTTGGAGCATAGATCCAATGAGCGTAACCGCGCTGTATGCCGCGTTCGGCGTAGTACTCATCCTCGCCGTCGCGGTTTTTTTTGTACTCGGACGTGCGGCCGGACGCGCAGCTGAACATCGCGCGCAAATCGCGGCCAAGTCGACGGCGGAAGAAACGGCAACGCGCATCACCGGAGAAGCGCGCCGCGAGGCCGAGACCCTCAGAAAATCGGCGAT
>DAHUXU010000133.1 GCA_027307005.1 Gemmatimonadota bacterium | reverse complement strand
CGAGGATGTGGATGTCGCGGCCGTCGACGCTGATGAGCTTCGCCGTCGCGAGCTCGTGCAGGATCCGCGACAGGTGCTCCGGAGTCAGATTGAGCCGCGACGCGACGATTGTCTTGGACGTGGGCAGCGTGATCACGTACGACGCCCCCGGCGATCCTTGCGCCCCGTCCGGCCGCTCGTCCTGGCGCAGCAGGTAGCCGATCAGGCGCTCGGTGCCGCTTTGCAGCGAGTAGGACTCGACGTCGGTCACCAGTCCGTGGAGCCGGCGCGAAAGCCCGGCCAGCATCTTCTTCGCGAACGCGGGGTCGCGCTCGAGCTCCTCGAACACCGCGCGACGCGAGATGTGGAGCAGGAACGAGTCGGCGACCGCCTGCGCCATCACGTAATAGGGGCGCTCCATGAACATGACCGCCTCGCCGAACGAGTAGCCTGGCCCGATCAGCTCGACGATCTTCTCGCCGCCCTGGGGCGTCACGATCGCGAGCTTCACCTGGCCGTACACGACGAGATGGAAGCCGACACACGGATCGCCGCGATTGACGATGACCTCGCCGCGGGGAACGTGAACTTCGGTCGTGCCGGCGGCGATGCGGTCGAGCTCGGCCGGCGCGAGATCGCTGAACAGCGGCAGTCGCGACAGGAACGCCTGGGTCGTGATCTTGTGGTTCGACATCGGGGGTCGAAGACGTGATCGACGCGGCCTAGTCTTCGAACGGCAGGCCGACGTAGTTCTCGGCCATCGCCGTCGAGGCGGCGCGGGAGCTCACCAAATAGTCGAGCTCGGCGCGCTGCAGCTTGCGCCCGATCGCGCCGGTCTCGGGAAACCTGTGTGTGAGCGACGTGAACCACCACGAGAAGCGCTCGGCCTTCCATATCCGGCGCAGGCAGCGGTCGGAATACGCGTCGATGCCCGCCTCGCTGCGCTCGGCGTGGAACTCGATCAGCGCGCGCGAGAGGTAGCGCACGTCGGACGCCGCGAGGTTCAGGCCTTTCGCGCCGGTCGGCGGCACGATGTGCGCGGCGTCGCCGGCGAGGAACAGCCGGCCGAAGCGCATCGGCTCGGCGACGAAGCTACGAAGCGGCGCGATGCTCTTTTCGATCGACGGCCCTGTCATCAGGCTGTCGGCGGCCCGCGGGTCGAGACGCCGCCGGAGCTCGTCCCAGAATGCGGCGTCGCTCCAGTCCTCGGCGCGGTCCTCGAGCGGTACCTGGACGTAATGGCGGCTGCGCGTCGGGGACCGCATCGAGCACAGCGCGAAGCCTCGCTCGTGGTTCGAGTAGATGAGCTCGTGCGATACCGGCGGCTGGTCGACGAGGACGCCGAGCCAGCCGAACGGGTAGACCTTTTCGTAGTGGGCGACGCCGCCCTCGGGAACGCTGGCGCGGCTGACGCCGTGGTAGCCGTCGCAGCCGGCGACGAAGTCGCACTGGAGCTCGTGCTCGGCGCCGTCCTTGCGCCAGGTGAGCGTCGGGTGCCGGCCGTCGAAATCGTGGATTGCGACCGACTTGGCCTCGTACACGGTCGAAAGCCCGAGCGCGGCGCGGGCGTCCATCAGGTCGCGCGTGACCTCGGTCTGGCCATAGATCATCACCTGCTTGCCCCCCGTCAGGCCATGCATGTCGATCCGGTGCCGCGCTCCTCCGAACGAGAGCTCGAAGCCGCCGTGGACGAGACCTTCGCGGTGCATCCGCTGGCCGACTCCGGCCTCGTCGAGCAGGTCGATGGTCGTCTGCTCGAGCACGCCTGCGCGAACGCGGCCGAGCACGTATTCGCCGGTCTGGCGCTCGACGATGACATTGTCGATGCCGGCCTTGTGGAGGAGCTGCCCGAGCAGCAGGCCGGAGGGGCCTGCGCCGATGATGGCGACCTGGGTGCGGCTGCTGGGCATCGTCGTCTCGTCGTGGGTTGTCGTAGTCCGGTACGGCGGGCGGTGCCCGCCGCGCTTCAGCGTGCCGGCCAGCTGCCCGGGAGGTCGAACAGCAGGACCTCCGCGCTCTTGCCGGCGTCGATCACGATGTCGCCGCCGTCGGCCTTCAGCGCGTCGCCCGCGTCGAGCTTGTCGCCATTGATGCCTGCAGACCCGCGCACGACGTGGACGTAGCCCTTGCGGTTGGCGGCGAGGGCGTAGCGGGCATTCTCGGCGCCGTCGAACAGCCCCGCGAACACCAGCGCGTCCTGGTGGATCGACACCGATCCTTCGCGTCCGTCCGGAGATGCGATCAGGCACAGGTGCCCGCGTTTCTGTTTAGCGGAAAAGTTCTTCTGTTCGTAGGAGGGGGCGATGCCGGTGGCCGAAGGCTCGATCCAGCTCTGCAGGAAGTGGGTGGCGCCCGCCTTCTCATGGTTGAATTCGCTGTGCGTGATGCCGGTCCCCGCGGAGAGCCGCTGCACGTCGCCGGGCCGGATCGTCGATCCGTTTCCCATCGAA
>DAHUXU010000596.1 GCA_027307005.1 Gemmatimonadota bacterium | reverse complement strand
TCGCCGCGCAGCACATCGACGCCGTTGCGCCGGAGCTGGTTCGCGATCACGGCCGCTTCGCGCGTCACCACGTCCTGCACGCGAGCGAGGAGCGCGTCTGCCGTTGGGCGTGAGGCCCGCCCATCGAGCGCGCCATCCGCTCGCGCCGCGGAGGTCACGGTCCACAGCACGGCTTCGCGGAACGTCTTGCTCGGACTGGTGCCGGTGTCCAGACAGACGCCGCCCAACGAGCCGCGGCGCTCGACCACCGCCGCGCGTCGGCCGAGTTTCGCCGCTTGGACCGCGGCGCGCTGTCCCGCGGGTCCACTGCCGATGCACACCAAATCGTAGTCGTATGTGTCGGTCACGAAGGGCCGCTCCGAGCGTTGCGTGGCGCGATGCGTGCGGTATGAAGGCCGTTGGGCGGCCGTCCCGGTTGGTGCCGGCCGTCACAATATCCATCGTCATGGCGCAGCACGGCAAGCGATCCCCGATGCAACAGCACAGGGCGCTCGCTACGCCGTCGCTTGACGCAGCCTGCGTTGCCTCTAGACTGCACAATAGGCGCTGCCGCGCGCGGAGGGGCATCATGGATCGAGGACGGCCGGCACGTTCCGTCACGTGGATCCTGAGCATCGTGCTCGCGATCGTGTTCTTGGCGACAGGCATCGCCAAACTCACCGGGGCTTCCACGTTCTACATTCAGGCCGCCACGATGCGCGGATTCCCGTCGTGGATCCGCGTCGTCGTTGGGCTGGTGGAAATCGGCGGAGCGATTGCGCTGCTCATCCCGCGCGCGGCTGTGTTCGGCGCCGTGACGCTCGCCATCCTCATGTTCCCGGCCGCCGCCACGCAGCACATGAGCGGGCAGAACGGGTTCTGGGTTCCCGTCGTCGTGTTCATTCTGCTCTACTGCGTGGTGTGGCTGCGCAGTCCCGAGCTCATTCACACGGTTGCCGAGTACTTCGAGCGCCCGCACGCGGTGCTCCGCGACGGCGTCATCGCCGGCCTGATCGGCGCCACCGCGGTCGCGGTGTGGTTTTTCATCGTCGATGTCGTTGCCGGACACCCGCTGTTCACGCCGGACACGCTCGGCCACGCGCTGTTCAGCGTGACCGGTCCGGTCGCGATGCACGAGCGCGGCGCGTTCATCGCAGCGTATACCGTGTTCCATTACGCTGCGTTCATCGTCGCCGGCATCGTCGCCGCCAGTGTGGTGGACATGGCCGGCGAGGAGCCGTCGGTGGTGCTGCTCGCCGTGCTGATTTTCGTGGCGTTCGAGATCGGCTTCTACGCCTTCGTCGCGATTCTCCAGCACTCGACGCCGTTAGGCGCCTTGGCGTGGTACCAGGTGTTGATCGGCAACATCATCGCGGCCGTCGCCATGTGCTGGTATCTCTGGCGCGCGCGGCCCATGCTCAAGGAACAGTTCGCGCACGCGCTGGACCCTGAGGTGCCTGCCTAACGAAGCCGCCGGCGCGGCCGGTCCCCGGGACGCGCCGGTCAGCGCATCTGGCGGAGCATGGCGTCCACGCGGCGGGCGGCTTGCGGAACGTCCTTCTTGAGCTGCGTGAGCACGGCGCGCGCTGAGTCCCGCATCCCCGCCGAGTCGAACGCCTCGGCCTGGAGCAGCGCTTTTTGGTAGCGGAGGCGCTGATTGGCGGGCTGCACGGTGATCGAGTCGAGCGCTGCCAGCGCGCCCCGGGCGTCGTTGCGGTCGCGAACCAGCGACTGGATGCGCAGCATGCGCACGGATGTGTCGTTAGGCAGCATGCTCTGCAACTGGTCCGTCAGCCGCGCCGCTTGCTCGTGGTTCCCCGTCCGACGCGCAACCTGGAGATTGTCGTAGAGGCCCGCCACCAACACCCGTCGCACATCGGTGGTATCGCCGCTGCGCACGCCGACCCCGCCGCCGTACGCGTAGACGAGATCGCCGCCGTGATCGCCCGCTTCGTACAAATACACGCCGCCGACGATGCCGACCACCGCCGACAACGCCCGCAGCCCGGTGGTCAGGCCCGGTTTGCGCGTGGCGGCGAACAGCATCACGATTTCGATTGCCGACACGACGAGGAAGATGTCGCGCGTGTCCTCGCCATAGTCCTGGTGCACGTTCACCGCCTGGCGAACGCCGGGAATCGATTCGACCTTTTCGTGGGCGTCGAGCCCGCTCTGCACGGCGACGACGCTGGCGCCTGTGCCTAACAAGATCAACACCACGGCCATGCCGTTGAGGAACGACCATCGCGGGCCGAGCGGAAACAGCGATAAGATGCGCGCCAGCACGCCCACGATGAGGAGCGCAATGACGAAGTGGACCACTTGGGGATGAAGACTGCCGATGTCAGGCACGATGGACTCCAAGAATGGGTGACGCGTCAGCCCAACCCGCGCCCTACACGGTAGCCCTGCTCATCATGCGTCGTCAACCGCTGCACGGCTGGGGTGCGAAGGCGGCGCCGGCGCGGCGCGGACGCGTACCGCGTGCGCCGCCCCCGCGTTAACGTTCGGATCGATCGAAGTTTGCCGTGTCCATCAACAGCGAGCTTATGCGCACGCCGACACTCAATCCATCGCACACTCGCACTCACCTCGTGTGCGCCCTCGCTGCTGTCGCGCTCTGTGTCGCGGCGGTGCCGGCGGCATCCCA
>DAHUXU010000131.1 GCA_027307005.1 Gemmatimonadota bacterium | reverse complement strand
TGGTCGATGCGGTTGCGCACCACCTTGAGCGCCCGATCGATCGCTTCCGATATGTTCGCGACAGACTGCTTGGATTGATCGACTTCGAGCGCCAGGTACATGCCGCCTTGCAAGTCGAGACCCTTCTTGAGCGGCACGTGTCGCTGCGTCGTGTCGTACCACACGCCGTTCTGATTGAGCTGGCGGATGGTCGTGTCGCGCGGGAAGAGCGCCCAAACGGAGGCGCCGATGAGTATCAGAATCAGGATGATGCGATTACGGATCGTTGCCATGCGACGGCGGGAGGAGGGGCCGCGGAAGGTTTCGGTAAAGTATTGAAGGTTACCGGAATAGATGGGTTCAGTCAACGCGCCGCGCGAGAATGGCGCGGGCTCGCTCGCCGTCGCGCCGCAGCTGCGCAACCAGCTCGTCTCGACCGGCGAAGGCCCGGGTTTCTCGCAGACGCTCTACGAAGTCGACGCGCACACACGCACCGTAGAGGTCGATATCCGTGTCGAACAGGTGCACCTCGAGGGACCGCGCGAGATCGCCAAACGTGGGTCGCGGGCCGAGGTTCATCATACCCCCGAATTCGCCGACAGGCGTCTGCGCCTTGACGGCGTACACACCATCCGGGGGAAGCAGCTTGCGCGGCGGCGGCGATTCGAGATTGATGGTCGGGAATCCCAAGGCGCGCCCGCGCCGCTCTCCCCGTCCGACGCGCGACTGCACCGAATACGGGCGGCCGAGCGCCCGGGCCGCATGGTGGAGGTCGCCGCCGGCGACGGCGCGGCGGATGAGCGTCGACGATACTACGCGGCCGTCGCCGGTGGCAACCGCGCTCACGACCTCGACGCCGAATCCGCGCTCGTGTCCAAGCGCGCGCATGACTTCGACGTCGCCTTCCCGGCCCCGGCCGAAGCCGTGGTCGTGGCCGATGACGAGGTGTTTGACGTGGAAGCGATGGCGCAGGACTTCGTCCACGAACTGCGCCGCGCTGCAGCGCTGGAGCACGGGCGTGAAGGGGACGATCGCCATATATCGCACACCGCTCTCGGCGACGACTTCGAGCTTTTCGCCGGCCACCGTCAAGAGCAGCGGCGCGGCGGTCGGGTTGACCACCTCGAGCGGGTGCGGGTCGAAGGTGACCAGCACGCTGTCGAGCGACATCTCGCCGGCGCGCTGGACGATGCGCGCGAGGACGTCGCGGTGGCCCAGGTGCACGCCGTCGAACGTGCCGACGGTGATCACGGTGCCGCGCTCGTTCGGCGGGAGGCCGGATCCGTCAGCCATCGGCGAGCACGGTGCGGGGATGCCACCCATCGCCCTGCCGTTGGGCGACGGCGACGAGGGCGCCCGTCGGGTCGACGAGCGCTGCGTGACGCGCCCCGGCGTCGGGTGCCGCTCCGGCCACATCGCGGCCCAGACGCACCTGCCTAACGGTGTCGTCGGCGAGGGCGACGACGGGGAGCGACGGCACCGCGGCCAGCGGCGGCAGCACGGGGGCGGCGCCGGCACGCAGCAGCTCGAGATCGCACGCCGCGGCGACGTCGAACCGTCCGCTGTGCAGCCGTCGCAGGGCGGTCAGATGCGCCGCGCCGCCGGCAGCCCGGCCGAGGTCCCGCGCCAGCGCGCGCACATAGGTACCGCCGCTGCACCGCACGGTGACGTCGACCTCGTCCTCGCGCCACGCGGTCGCCATCCATTCGTGCACCGTGACCTGAACCGGCGCGAGATCGAGCGGTGCGCCGCGGCGGGCCGCCGCGTGGGCACGCTCCCCCGCCACCTGCTTGGCCGAATAAGCCGACGGCACTTGCGCGATCTCTCCCGTGAGGCTGCGCATGGCGCGCTCGATGGCCTCGCGCGGCGGCACCGGAGCCGAGCGCACGACCGCGCCGGTGCCGTCATCGGTGTCGGTTTCGTCGCCCAACTTTATGGTCGCGGCGTACACTTTCGGCTCGCCGTCGAGATACGGGAGGAGCCGCGTCGCGCGTCCGACGAGGAGGACGAGCAAGCCGGTCGCGAACGGGTCGAGCGTGCCGCCATGCCCAACGCGGCGCACGTGCAATGCGTGGCGCGCGATGGCAACGACATCGTGCGATGTGATGCCGGCCGGCTTGTCGACGAGGACCAGCCCGTCAATCGTCGGCATCCTCGTCGCGGGGAGGCGCATCGCCGGTCGGCGTGTCGTCGCGCAGGCGGGCGAGGAGTGACTCGATGCGCGTCGCGTGCTCGGCGGTCTCGTCGCGGCGGAACTCGATTTCCGGCGCGAGGCGCAGGCGCAGCGCGCGTGCGACGAGGGGGCGCAAGTGCGCGGCGAGGCTCGCCAGTCCCTCGAGCGTCGAGCGGTGCACGGCCTCGTCGCCTAACACAGTGACGTAGACGCGGGCGTGGCGCAGATCGCGCGTGACGTCGACGCCGGTGACGGTGACGAGGCCGACGACGCGCGGATCCTTCACGCCTTCAGTGAGAAACCGCGCCACGACTTCGCGGATGCCTTCGGCGACGCGGTCGGCGCGACGATGATCGGGACTCATGCGATGCACTCGGTGAATCGGCGCGCGCCGTTAGAAAAACGCGCGCACGGAATCGATGACGCGGCACCCGGCGGCAGTGCCGACTACGCGATCAATGGTGGACAACACGGACTCGGCGTGCCGCCGGTCGGTGGAGACGACGCACGCCGTGAGCTCGGCGCGCTGCCACGCATCGTGGTGGCCGGTCTCGGCCACCGATACGTTGTACTCGTTGTGCAACCGGGCCTTGATGCGCGAGAGCACGGACCGCTTCTCCTTGAGCGAGTGTGCGGCTGGCACGTGCAAGTCCCACGAAATGGACGCGATGGTCATGAGGCCTGGTCAGAGCGTCCGCGCGACTTCCTCCTTCCGGTAGCATTCGATCACGTCGCCGATCTTGATGTCGTTGAAGTGCTCGATGCCGATGCCGCACTCGAAGCCGTCGCGCACTTCGCGGACGTCGTCCTTGAACCGGCGGAGCGACGCGATGGTGCCGTCGTAGATCTCGACGGCGTCGCGCACCACGCGCACGCGACCCTGGCGCGTGATGATGCCGCTGCGCACGTAGCACCCTGCCACCACGCCGATGCGCGGCACTCGGAACAGCTGCCGCACCTCGGCTTCGCCTAACGTGACTTCGCGCTCCTCGGGACGGAGCATGCCGCTCAACGCGGCGCGCACGTCGTCGACCGCCTCGTAGATGACGCGGTAGAGCTTGAGGTCGACGCCTTCGCGCTCGGCGGCGGCGCGGGCGTTGTTGTCCGGCCGCACGTGGAAGCCGATGATGATGGCGCCGGACGCCTTGGCGAGCAGGATGTCGCTCTCGGTGATGGCGCCGACGCCGCGGTGCACGACCTCGACCTTCACTTCGGCGTTGGACAGCTGGCCTAACGCATCGGCGAGGGCTTCGGCCGGACCGCCCTGGTCGGCCTTGATGAGCAGGGGCAGCGTGCGCACCTGGCCGGCCGCCGCCTGCGCCATGAAGTCCTCGAGCGACACGGCGACGCGCGACGTGCGGCGGCTCTTGGCCTCGCGGTCCAGCCGCTGGCGCCGCTGCGCGACATCGCGCGCCGCGGTCGCGTCTTCGACGACGAGCAGCTGGTCGCCCGCCATGGGTACGCCCTCGATGCCTAACACCTGCACCGGAATGGCCGGCCCCGCGGACGGCACCGTCTTGCCGCGCTCGTCGAACAGCGCGCGGACGCGGCCCGAGTACATGCCGCAGATGAAATCGTCGCCGACCTTGAGCGTGCCCTGCTGGACGAGCAGCGTCGCCACCGGCCCCTTCCCCGGATCCAGCTGCGCTTCGACCACGGTGCCTACCGCCTTGCGCGACGGATTGGCCTTGAGATCGAGAATCTCCGCCTGCAGGAGCACCTGATCCAGCAGGTCGCCGACGTTCGTGCCCTTCTTCGCCGAGATCGGCGTGGCGAGCGTGTTGCCGCCGAATTCCTCGAGCACGACGCCGTGCTGCAACAGGTCCTGCTTCACCTTCTGCACGTTGGCGCTCGGCAAATCGATCTTGTTGATCGCGACGACTAACGGGACGCCCGCGTTCCTGGCGTGCGAGATCGCCTCGATCGTCTGCGGCATCACCTGGTCGTCGGCCGCGACCACGAGCACGACGATGTCGGTCACTTGCGCGCCGCGCGCCCGCATGGCCGTGAACGCTTCGTGGCCCGGCGTATCGAGGAACGTGATCTGACGCCCGCCGGGCAGCGACACGTGGTACGCGCCGACGTGCTGCGTGATGCCACCGGATTCGCCGGCGACGACGTTGGCCTTCCGGATGTAGTCGAGGAGCGACGTCTTGCCGTGGTCGACGTGGCCCATGATGGTGACCACCGGCGGACGCGGGGCCAGATTCTCAGGCAACTCTTCGACCGTCTCCTGTGCCGCGGCGTACTCGGCTTCGCGAACCGCATGGAATCCGAATTCGCTGGCGATCAAGTCGATCTGATCGAAGTCGAGGCGCTGGTTGATCGTGACCATGAACCCGAGGTTCTTGAGCGCGAACGTCACGATCTGCGTGGGCGGAATCTTGAGGATCGACGCGAGCTCGCTGACCGTGATGAATTCGTTGACGTGCACTGAGGTGCGCTCGCGCTCGGCTTCGGCTGCGCGCTGCGCTTCGATCTCCTCACGCGACGCACCTTCATCGGCACGCCGCGGACCGCGGCGCGTCGGAGCGCCGCGAAGGGCCGTCATGGTCCGGGAGATGTTCGCCGTCACGGCTTCCTGATCGACGACGCCGCGCTTGCCCTTCTTGCGCTTCCCGCCGCGTTTTTCTTCGCGGCGCGGCGGCGCACCCGTGGCCGCGCCGGGGGCGGCCGACGCGATGGGCCGCGGGGGGAACGGCGTGGACGACGCGACCGGCTTGGGCCGGGGTGGACCGGGCACGACCGGGCGCGGCCGCTGCCAATCGGCGGGCGGCGACGACCCAGGCGCCCGTTGGGCCGGCGCCGATGCGGGGCCGGCG
>DAHUXU010000534.1 GCA_027307005.1 Gemmatimonadota bacterium | reverse complement strand
CGGAGACACAGCGTACCGCGGTTCTCGAGACGCATCCATCCGGCGGCAATCAGCGAACCCGACGCCGCAACATCGAGCACGCCGGGCTGGCCCTCGCGCGACCACAGGACAGTCACGGCGCCGCACTCGAGCCGGTCGAGCGTGATGTTGCGCGCGCTGCAATAGCGCTCGACGCCGGTCGTTTCCATCGCCGGCACGCGCTCGCCGCGCGAATGCACGAAACACGCAAAGAATTTCACGGCAGGAGATCCTCGAGCGGCACGTAGAACGCGACGTGCTCGGCGATGTCGTTGAGCGGCTCGCCATTGGTCTCGACCCATGCGTGCGCCCCGAAGGGATACGCCTGTGCGCCTAACCGCAGGCGCGCCGGCACCGACGATCGGCGCAGCAAGGCGTAGAGCGTGAGCGACTGTTCGAGACACAGCGCGCGACCGGGGAAGAGCGCGGCTGCCTTCGCAACTGACTCCTCCACGCTGCGCGCGGTGGCCATATCGTGTTGCGCACGCACGGCGCAGCGGCGATCCAGCCACCGGACGATCTTCACTGTGCGGCCGAGACCCAGGAACCGGAGGGAAAGGCGCACGCACGACAGAACCATCAAGCTCTGACACAACCCCGGCGCCCTGCGCGACACGCCGAGCCGCGACACGCGGACGTTCGACGCTCCGGTCATAGACCCTCCTCCAGCATCCGCGGTGCGTTTTGCGCGCACAGCGGGCCACGCGACGGCCGCGCGCTGCGCTCGCCACGCCACTGCCGCTCATAGAGCCGCCGATAGACGCCGCGCCTCGCGATCAGTTCATCGTGACAACCGTGCTCCACCACGCGGCCGTGGTCGAGCACGATGATTTGATCCGCGCTCTCGACTGTCGACAGCCGATGCGCAACAACGAACGTCGTGCGGCCTCGCCGCAGCACGTCCAGACCCTCCTGCACTGCGGCCTCACTCTCGGCATCGAGACTCGACATGGCCTCGTCCAGCACGATGATCGACGGCGCGCCGATCAGTGCGCGGGCGATCGTCAGCCGCTGCCGCTGCCCGCCGGACAGCCCGATGCCGCGCTCGCCCACCATCGTCGCATATCCGTTAGGCATCGCCGCGATGAACGCATCGCAACCGGCGAGGCCCGCGGCGATTCTTACATCCGCCATGTCCACGCCGTCCCGCCCGCACCGAATGACGTCCGCGATGGTTCCCGAGAAGAGCACGTCATCCTGCAACACCGCGCCGACGAACGCGCGATAGCCTCGACGCTCGAGGCAAGCCAGATCACGTCCGTCGATCAGCACGCGGCCCTCCGTCGGACCGTCGAACGCCAGGAGCAGTCGGCACACCGTGCTCTTGCCTGCACCGCTCGCGCCTACGAGTGCGACGGTCGTGCCCGGCGCCGCGAAGAAGCTCACGTCGCGCAGCGCGTACGCGCCCGCGTTATATCCGTAGCTCACGTGCTCCAGCTCGACGGCACCCACTACCTGATGTACGGGCGACGCGCCCCGATCCTCGGCGTCTTCGTTAGGCATCGCGCGGAGCCCGTGAATGCGCGCCAGTGCCGCGCCGGCCTGCCCGATCTCGCTGCTCATCGCCGCCGCTTGCACCAGCGGCGTGGTGAGCAGTCCGGTGAGATAGGCGACCATCGCCAGGTCGCCTAACGTCATGGCGCCGGATGCGATGGCGGTGGCGCCGCCCACCAGTAGCAGCAGTGCCACGGATCCGCTCCCCGCCGTCACACCCGCCGTGAGTCTCGCGCTGCGTCGAACGGCGTCGACGACAGCCTCGCTCAGCGCACGCGATCGCCGCTCGAACGCGTCGCACTCCCATTGCTCGCTACCGCGACTCTTGATGGCGCGAATGCCAACCACCGACTCCGTGAGCCGTGCACCGACCCCGGCCTGGCGTTCGCAGACGGCGGCGTGCGCCGCCGAGACGCCGGCATACGCGCGTGCGACCCGCATCATGGCGACGGAGAAGAGTATTCCTAACCCGAGGGCGAGCGGCCACGCCACCCAGGCAATGATCACGAACGCGACGACGGCCATGATGACCGCTCCGCTCAGCGACACGACGATGGGCCCGATCAATCCACGAAGCCGATCGGTGTCGTCCAGGATCCGGGACGATAGCTCGCCCGCGGGCGCGGCATCGAAGTAGCGCACCGGGAGCCGGATCACGTGCGCATGGAGCTCGTCGCGCACTCGCGTGACGATGCGCTGCGCGCCTTCCCCCGCGAGCGTCGTCGTTCGAGAGGCGGTGCTGGCTTCCACGACTACCGCCGCCAACACGAGGCCGCCTAACGGAACGATGAGGCCTGGCCGGTGGGCGCCGATCACGTCGTCGATGGCCACCTTCGCCGCCACCGGCATCGTCAGCGCCGCGGCTCGATTGAGCGAGACGAGACCGATCCCCCGCGCCACCAAACGGCGTTCGCGCCAGAGGAGCGAGACGATGTCGCGCCAGAAATTCGCGGGCCCGGCGCCGGTAGGCTGCAACATCGGCCGCATCATTGGTCGCATCGAAGCAGCGACTCGCCCAGCAATTGTCGGATGAGGAGGTCGGCGTCCCGTTCGCCCCGCTCGCGCGACACGTCGTATTCGGCGCACACCCGGTTCACAATCTCGACGAACGGCACACCTTCACACACCAGCGCCCAAATGCGGCTCCCGACTTCGTTGAGTGTGTAGTAGCGGCCGTGCGCTACGTCGAGCAGAACGGTTTCGTCGCCACGCGTGGTTGCTCGTACCTGCGGAGATCGCGCGAATCGCGACGTGTGAACCTGGGTAACGTTATTTCGTTGCTTGCGGCGATACCACATCTCGGCCTTCCTCGTTGGCGCGTCAGCAAGCTGCGCTCGACCCTGTATCGCCGACAGCCAGCGAATGCGCGAACTCTTCACGACATGCGTGAAAACGTTACGTGGCGCGCGAATGTGGTTGGACAAGCGCCGCGAACCGCTCGAGCTGCACCTGAAATCCACCGTGAACGCGCAGCGACGTCGGCGAACATCCGCAGTAGCGCGCAAGCAGATTCGCGACCGCCGCGCTCGACAAAAACCCGAGATCCGCCGCGACGCGCTTGGGCCGATGCCCGAGCACATCGAGGCGCCACGCCGCGTGCAACGCCACGCACCACCCCACAATGCGATGCGCAGGCGGCATTCCCGCCGCTGCGAGGCGATTCTCGAGGGTGCGACGCGCCACGCCGAGCAGCATCGATGCACGCTCGACATGCAGGCGCGGCGATGGCGACGCCGCGCACACCAGCAGAAATGCGCGCGTGCGGAACGGCACCAACGGCCCGACTCGCTCGAGGATGGCCAGATCCGCGCCCGCGTCGGGCTGCTTGCCTAACGCCGCCACCAGCGCGTCCGCGATGGGCGCCACGCCGCGCAGACTCAGGCGCGCCGGAACGCGGGCTCCCGCCAGACGCACGACATCACCCGCTGCCGCGTCGGCGAGGGACTCGCGGACGACGATGGCGGGCAATTCCCCACGCGAGACTGCATCGGTGAGCACAGGAATCACCGAAGCGCCGACCGCATCGCGCAGCTCCGTGACCACCAGGTGCACGTCGGCGGCCGCAAGCATCGCGCGTAAGGCATCTGCGCGCTCGCAGATGCGCACCGATGTCCGCCGGCCGAGTGCGCGGTGGATCGCGGCGCGATCCGCGCGGTCGAGGACCAGGGCCGCGACCATGGCTGCCCACCGAGCGCACTACAACGTCGTACAACGAAGCATGGACGAGCCCGCCATGCCTCGATACGTTGCCGCCCAACCGAATGCAGACGGAGGCTCTCCATGCGGTTCGCCCGACGAGTTCGTGACTGCTGTCGGGTCGTCGGCTGCTCGACGCTTGCGTTGGGCGCCTCGTGCGCGCAGGCACACGACCCATCGCGCGATCACACGCTCGTCGTCGCACTGGCGGCGGAGCCGACGTTGCTCTTGCCGCCGCTGCTCGGCGAAACGCCAGGCTTCATCGTCGCCGATCAGATTCTGGAGCGCCTCGCCGAACCCGATTCCACGCTCGACACGAGGGGCGATCGCGCGTTTCGGCCGCGCCTCGCCGAAAGGTGGACATGGGCCGACGACTCCCTCTCGATTGCGTTCCTCATCGCCGCAAACGCGCGCTGGCATGACGGCCTCCCGGTCACCGCCCACGATGTGCGCTTCACGTTCGCGCTCTATACCGACACCGCCGTCGCATCCCCGGCGGCGTCGCTGCTCGCCGACATCGATTCGGTCCAGGTGCGAAACGAGCGCGTCGCGGTGTTCTGGTTCCATCGCCGGCATGCGCAACAATTCTTCGATGCCACGTACCACATGCGGATTCTTCCCGAGCACTTGCTCGCCGACCTGCCGCGTCCTGAGCTGCGCCACGGCGCGTTCGCGCGCGCGCCGACGGGCAGTGGCCCGTTCCGTTTCGCACGATGGGTCCCCGGTCAACTGCTCGAGCTGGAGTCGGACACGACGTATCGCGGCGGCCGATCGCAATTCCGTCGTCTCGTTTTCACGATTGCGCCGGACCCATCGGCCGCGTTGATCCGCGCGCTCGATCGGGAAGTCGATGTGCTTTCCTACGTCGAGCCCGCGCAGATCGCTCGCGTCGCGCGGTC
>DAHUXU010000518.1 GCA_027307005.1 Gemmatimonadota bacterium | reverse complement strand
TGTATGAATCGGAGCAGGGCATCGTCCACGCGCTGCTGCCCACGTCGCTCGTCATCGAGCCCGGCGAATTCGTGGCGATCGTCGGCCCGAGCGGATGCGGCAAGACGACGCTGTTGAGCCTTGTCGGCGGACTCGTACAGCCGACGGCAGGCGAGGTGCTGATCGGCTCGCGCGTACCGCAAGTGGGTGCGCCGAACTTGGGTTATCTCTTCGCGCGCGACGGACTTCTTCCGTGGCGTACCGCCGCGGGCAACGTGTCGCTGCCGCTGGAGATTCGCGGTGTCGGCCGTATTGAACGCGAGGCGCGCGTGGCGGCGACGCTCACCGTCGTTGGCCTGAGCGACTTCGCCGACTCGCACCCGGCGCAGCTCTCCCAGGGCATGCGCCAGCGCGTCGCCCTCGCGAGGATGCTTGTTACCGACCCGACGACGCTTCTCATGGATGAGCCGTTTTCCGCGCTCGACGCGCAGACGCGGCTCCTTATGCACCTCCACTTCCTCAAGATCTGGGAGCAGCACAAGAGCACCGTGCTGCTCATCACGCACGACCTCGGCGAGGCGATCACGCTCGCCGATCGCGTCATCGTCTTCTCGCGCCGCCCCGGCCGCATCAAGGGCTCTTACAAGGTTGACATTCCACGGCCTCGGCGGGTCGCCGATCTGCAGGCGAACGCCCACTATCATGATCTCTTCCGCGAGATCTGGACGATCCTCGAGGAAGAGCTCGTCCAGGGGCATGACTCCTGGGAGTCGAAAGCTTCGAAATGATGCTCACGCAAAAAGAAGCGCCGGCCGCGCGATCGGCCGCAATCGCAAACGACGTGCGCCACGCGGGCAGCGCCGCAACGGCCGGCCGGCATGTGCCGGCGCGAAGGTCCGCAGCGGCGCATGCGTCATCGCGCAGGCTAATGCTCGTCATCGCCGGCTGGGTCGGCGTGTTCGTTGCCGTCGCCGGCGCGTGGCAGCTTGCGGCGGTGCACGGCTTCATCAATCCCGTGTTTACCGGGATGCCGACGCGAATCGGCACCGCATTCCTCGAAGCGATCACGGGACCGGCGCTCAGCATCGACGCGAGGGCCACGGTGATCGCGGCGCTGATCGGCGCGGGCACCGCGTCGGTCCTCGGCATCGGAAGCGCATTCGTGCTCGCGCAGAGCGACGTCTGGCGGCGCATCTTCGATCCCTACTTCACCGTGCTGAACGGGCTGCCGCGCGTCGCACTCGCGCCGCTGTTCCTCCTGTGGTTCGGCATTGGACTCATGTCGAAGATCATGCTCGCGGCGAGCATAACGTTCTTCGTAACGTTCTACAACACGATGGTCGGCGTCGACTCGGTCGACCGCGACCATCTGCTGCTTGCACGGGCGATGGGCGCGTCGCGGTTGCAAGTGTTCCTGAAGTTCGTCGTGCCGTCCGCGGTGCCGTCGATCTTCAACGGGCTCCAGCTCGGCTTCGTGTATGGCATGCTCGGCACGGTCGCGAGTGAGATGCTCGCGGGCGAGCACGGCCTCGGCGTGCTGCTGACGCGCCAAGCGGCACTCTTTCAGATGGATGACTATTTTGCGACGCTGATGCTGCTGGCGCTCGCGACCACGGCGATTTCTGGCACGCTTGAATACATCCGACGCCGCCTTCTTCGCTGGCAGCGGGCGCACGTCGTCAAGGTATGAGATCAACGCACCAATTCGCAGTCTTGTAGCGGCAAAAGCGATGGCCATCTGGGATGACGTGATCCCCGCAGAGGACCGCAGGATCTACGAGATCGGCGGCTGGGGGCGGTCGATGGGGTTCGGCGTGAATCCGGCCGTGCTCGTTGTCGACGTCAACTACGACTTCGTCGGCGACGAGCCAAAGCCGATCCTCGAGTCGATCGAGCGCTGGCGCTACAGTTGCGGCGAGGTCGGCTGGCGCGGAGTCCGCGCGATCTTGAAGCTTCTCGCCGCCGCGCGGGCAAAGGGTGTGCGGATCTTCTACACGACCGTCGACCATCGAGCCGACGCATTCGATTACGGCCGCGATCGCGACAAGAATGTCCGGACGGGCGAGGCGACGAGCATCACCGGCGGCAAGGGACCGGAGATACCTACCGAGATCGCGCCGGCGCACTCTGACATCGTGATCGGCAAGAAGAAGGCGAGCGCGTTCTTCGGCACGCCGCTCGCTAGTTATCTGATCGACCTCGGCGTCGACACGCTGCTCGTCACCGGTGTCAGCACGAGTGGCTGCGTGCGCGCGAGCGTCGTCGACGGCCATGCATACAACTTCCGCGTCTGCGTTGTCGAGGAGGGAACGTTCGACCGCAGCAGCATCGCGCACAAGGTGAACCTCTTCGACATGCACATGAAGTACGCCGACGTCGTGACGCTCGCCGACACCCTTCGCTACCTCGATGGGCTGCCGGCGCGAGGAGCGGCCTTGACCGCCGTCGCGCCGACGGCTGCGTATTCCGCAAGCGCGGGGAACCGGATTTGAAGCCGCCGCCATTCGAGCATCATCTGCCGCGCAGTCTGCAGCAGGCCGTCGCGAGCCTTCGCTCACTCGAGAACGCGCGCGTGCTCGCGGGTGGCCAGTCGCTGATGCCGATGCTCAATCTGCGGCTTACGTACCCAGATCACCTGATCGATCTCGGCGGGATCGCTGACCTCGCGTACATCCGTGAGTCCGCCGACGTCGTGCGCATCGGCGCGATGACCACGCAACGCGAAATCGAATTCTCCGACGTCGTCCGACGCGCCCTCCCGCTGATGGCCGAGGCCGTGCTGTGCGTCGGTCATCGGCAGACGCGAAACCGCGGCACGATCGGCGGAAGTCTCTGCAACCTGGATCCGGCGGCCGAACTGCCGCTCGTATCGCTCGCGTTCGACGCGACGGTCGAGGTCGCGAATGCCGACCGGAGACGCGTGTTGTCGATGGCCGAGTTCGCCGCGGGCTACATGACGCCTGGGATCGAAGCGGACGAGATTGTGAGCGAGATTTGCTTCCGGCCCTGGACGCCGGGCCATGGCTACGCGTTCGACGAATATGCGCGTCGCAAGGGCGATTTCGCGATCGTCTCGGTGGCTGCGATGATCGAGCTCGGAGGGGATGGCCGCATCGCCCGCGCGTCGCTAGCAATGGGTGGCGTGGGCCCGGTACCGATGCGCTTGCCGGATGCCGAGGCGATTTTGAAGAATGAGCGTCCGGTTGCGTCGCTCTTCGCGCGCGCGGCGCAGCGGTGCGAGGCGATCGAGCCGCTCGAGGATGCCCTCGTCCCCCCCTGGTATCGGCGCAGGCTCGCGCCGGTTCTCGCCGAGCGCGTCCTCCTGACGGCCGCACAGCGCGCCGCTGCCCGCCGTGGCTGATCCGGCACCGAAGCGTACGATAGCGGTGACCGTCAACAGCGCCGTGTACACGCGCGAGGTGGAGCACCGAAGGACGCTCGCCGATTTCCTTCGCCACGATCTCGGTCTCACGGGAACGCACCTCGGATGCGAGCACGGTGTCTGCGGCGCGTGCACGGTGCTGATTGACGGCAAGTCGATGCGAAGCTGTCTGACGCTCGCGGTGCAGGCGAGCGGCCGGTCGGTCACGACCGTCGAAGGATTGGCCGCTGACGGCGCGCTGACCCGGCTGCAGTCGGCCTTTCGCGACCGCCACGGCCTCCAGTGCGGCTTTTGCACGGCGGGGATCCTGATGAGTCTCACCGAGTGCCTGCGCGACATCGAGCGGCCGACGGAAGAGCAGATCCGGGACGTGCTGTCCGGCCACCATTGCCGCTGTACCGGATACCAGAACATTGTTGCTGCTGCACTTGATGCGGTGGCGGTGACCGAAAAGGGGACGATACGTTGAATGTGTTGACGCGCGTCGTCGGACAGCGCGTCCGACGCATCGAGGACGAGGCGCTCTTACGCGGCGCTGGTCGCTACCTGGACGACATCAAGCTTCCCGGTACGCTTCACGCCGCGTTCGTACACAGACAACACGCGCACGCGCTAGTGCGCTCAATC
>DAHUXU010000509.1 GCA_027307005.1 Gemmatimonadota bacterium | reverse complement strand
GCGAGATCCAGCACGGCCACGGCGCGGCCCGACGCCCGCGCCTGCACGATGGGCACGCGGTCCACGCGGGCGTCGACCAGCGTGTGCGTGTGGCCGGAGATGATGGCGTTCACCGGCTCCGTTAGGCGCCTGGCCAGGTCGATGGCCGGGCCGTGGCAGCCGCGCTCGCCGCCGCCGTCGCAGAAGGCGCCGCTGTGCGCGAGCACGATCACGACATCCACGCCGCGGGCACGCAGCGACCGGGCGAGGGAGTCGATGATCGGCGCCGGGTCATCGAAACGCAGGCCGCGCACCCGCGACGCCATGATGCTGTGATAGGTCTCGGGACCGATCACGCCGATGATGCCGACACGCAGCGCGCCGCGATCGAGAATCGTATCGTCCCGCGCCCATGACGGCAGCCGGCCGCGAAGATCACGCACGTTGGCGGCGAGGATCCCGAATCGCGCCTCGCGCATGCGAACCCGAAGGGTGTCGATGCCCCAATCGAACTCGTGGTTGCCGATGGCCGTCGCGGCATAACCAAGCGCGTTGTACAGCGCCACGACGGGCGCGCCGTGGGCGAGATTGGACGCCGCCGAGCCCTGGAACAGGTCGCCCGCATCGACCAGCAGCGTGGCGCAGTTAGGCGGAGAGCAGCCGCGCGCCGCGCGCGCGATCGTTGCCGCCATCGCGTCGGCGCCGCCGCGCATGGCGCCGCCCGGTACCGAGATCGGGTCGAGTGCGCCGTGGAAATCGTTGGTCGCGATCACACGAAGGCGCACGTATCGGGGGACCGAATCCCCCGTCAGTGCGACGCCGGCCGGACGGCGTCGCGTGCCCGGCCGTTGGGCCCGCACGGCGACAGGCCAGGTCAGCGCAAGCAGCACGAGGCCGCTTTCGAGTAACGCCCGCATGGCGTTGAACTTAACGAGCGACCCCGACCGGAAGACACCTGCTCCCGGCGATCTGGCGCGCCGCGAGCAATCCAACGATTCTTCGATACATCTCCGTGACACAGCGGCCACTTTTCGCCGGCCCGCGCGGCGACCAGCATTCAAGTCGAGCGAACGATGAAGGCGTTGGTCGTTGGGATTGCGGGCGGCTCCGGCTCCGGGAAATCCACGCTCGCGCGGCACGTCGCCGCGGCGTTGTCGCCGGTGCCGGTCGTCAGGCTGGACATGGATGCCTACTACCGCAACTTCACGCATCTGTCGGATGAGGAACGGCGGCGCGTCAACTGGGACCAGCCGGACGCGTTCGATCTCGAACTGCTGGCGCGACATGTCGGCGATCTCGCGGTGGGGCGCAGCGTCGACAAACCGGTGTATGATTTCGTGAGGCACCTGCGCGGACGCGAGACCGTCCCCGTTCATCCGGCGCCCGCGATCATCATCGATGGCATTCTGCTCCTGGCCGACTCGCGCGTTCGTGAGCTGTGTGATGTCAGGGTGTTCGTCGACGCCGACGCAGATGTGCGCCTCATGCGCCGTATCCGCCGCGACATGCACGAACGGGGGCGGCCGATCGATGAGATTCTCGAGCAATACGAGACCACGGTGCGCCCGATGCACGACGAATTCGTGGAACCGTCCAAGCGCTACGCCGACCTGATCGTGCCACACGCACGTGACAACGTTCTCGCGGTGGAGATGATCGTGGCCAAAATACAGGAGTGCCTCCGGCCGGACGATGCGGTGCAATGACCGCCGCCGCCGTCACACCCGCTTCGGGTGAACGCGTGCTCGTCGTGGATGACGAGCCGGACATCGTTGGACTCGTCGCGTATCACCTCGCCAAGACGGGGTACCGCGTGTCCACGGCATCGACGGGCGCCGATGCGCTCACCATGGCGCGCGATGAGCATCCGGCGCTGATCGTGCTCGACCTGATGCTGCCCGGGATGTCGGGGTTCGAGGTGCTGGAGCAGCTGCGGGCGTCCGACAGCACACGGCACGTGGCGGTGTTGCTGCTGACGGCGCGCCGCGAAGAGGCGGACCGCATCCGCGGTCTCCTGTTAGGCGCAGACGACTATCTCACCACGCCGTTCAGCCCGCAGGAATTGGTGTTGCGGGTCGGCGAGATTCTGCGACGCGTGTCGGCTGCCGGCAATCCGGCAGCGGACCGGCTGGTGATCGGCCCGATCGCGATCGATCGTGCGGCGCACCGCGTGAGCGTGGAGGCGCAGGACATCGAGTTGACGCCGACGGAGTATCGCCTGCTCCTCACGCTGGCCGAGCGGCGCGGACGCGTGCAGGGCCGCTCGCACCTGCTCGAAACGGTGTGGGACGCGGCGCCGGACATCCAGACGCGCACCGTCGACATGCACATTCAACGACTGCGGGCCAAGCTTGGCGCCGCGTCGGATCTGATCGAGACGGTGCGCGGCTTCGGGTATCGGTTGCGGACACCCCGCGCGATCACGTTAGACTCGCGCGCCGTTTGTTCGCGGGCTTCGCGCTCGTGATCACGGTGCTCGCGATTCTCGTGGTCGTGATCAGCGGCCAGCGCCTGGCGCGCGAGCTGACGGCGCGGGAAACCGACCAACTGCGACGCGAAGCGGAGCTGGTGGCGGCGGAGTGGACCGCGCATCCGTCCGCGGATCCCGAAACGATGGCGCACACCGCGGGCGCCGCGCTCGGCCATCGCGTCACGCTGATCGCGCCCGATGGCCGCGTGATCGGCGACTCGGAGTTCGCCGACGACGCGCTGCCGCATCTCGAGAATCACGCCGCGCGGCCCGAGGTCGCGGCGGCGCGCGCTCGCGGGACCGGCGTCGCGACGCGCGCGAGCCCGTCGCGCGGCGACTCGGAGCTCTACGTGGCGGTGGCCGCGCGGGTGGGCGTCGCGCGCGTGTCGGTGAGCACGGCGCAGTTAGGCGACATCGTGTCCAGCGCGCGCGACGACGTGGTGCTCTCGGCCCTGATCGCGCTGGTCGCCGCGTTGGCGCTCACCTTCGCGTTCTCGCGCGCCGTGACGCAGCCGATCGTCGAGCTGCGCGACGTGGCGCGCTCGCTCGCCGCCGGGGATCTGGCGCGGCGGCCGTCGTTGAGCGCGCCGGGCGAAGTCGGTGAGTTGGGCACCGCGATGCACCGCATGGCCGAGCAACTGGCGGCGCGGCTGCGCGAGCTGCAGGCGGAGCAGGAGCTGCTCGCCGCGGCCATCGAGTCGCTGCACGAAGGCTTGCTGGCGGTGGATGCGCAACGCCGGGTGGTCCGGCTCAACGACAGCGCCCGGCGCCTGCTGCGCGCGGATCGGCCCGTGCCGTTCTCGGTGGATCTCCTGCCGCGCGACGCGCTGCTGCGCGAAGCGTTGGGCGCTGCGTTAGCCGGGGAGCCGAGCGGCCCCAGCGAAACGGTGGTCTACGAGCGCACGGTCTCGATCACGGCTCGCCCGTTAGGCGACGGCGGGGCCGTGCTCGCGCTGCTCGACCTCACCGCCACCCGGCGACTCGAGTCGGTGCGCCGCGATTTCGTCGCCAACGTGTCGCACGAGCTCAAGACGCCGCTGACGGTCATCGGCGGGTTCGCCGAAACCATCGTCACCGATGACGTGCCGGCCGAGCAGCGCGCGCAGTTCGCCGAAGCCATTCGCGCCAACGCCGAGCGCATGCGGCGCATCGTCGACGACCTGCTCGACCTGTCGCG
>DAHUXU010000474.1 GCA_027307005.1 Gemmatimonadota bacterium | reverse complement strand
CTCCCGCCGCCGCCGCGCCGTATTGCGCTTGCCGACCAGCAGCCCCGAGGCGTTCAAGAGCTTCCGCAACGGGGTTTTCTTCTTCCGTCCCCAAATCATAGGTCAGCCCCGACACGTCAGATGGGTTAACCCCAAACTGCTTCGGGAGGTAGTACGCGTCAAGACGATTTGCAGCCCGATCGGCCAGACGCCTAACTGTGGAGCCACGCGCTCGGAAGCTGCACTCGGCCCGAGCAGCGCAGGAATTTACCCTGCATAGCGGTAGGGAAATCGCTAGGGAAACTGGAGGGAACGGGGCGGTACTCGCGTCGCCTAAAAACAACAGCCCCCCATACGACAACTCGCATAGGAGGCTATGGCTAACTAAGCCGACGCAGCATTTTCGCCTTTGCAGACCGCTGCCTTACCACTTGGCTACCGCGCCGTGACTGCGACGTAAGGTATTGCTACGGACCGACATGAACAAGCGGCAGCTCATCTCCCGGCGCACCCGTCCCGCCCGAACGGCCTTCCGGCTGCCTGCCTAACAACTCGCCCCGGGCCTCGCACCCCGCCCGCCTCGCCGCCACGAAACCCACCACCACCGCCGCACACTGCGTCAGCAGATCCGTCACATCGAACGTCCGACTCAACACCAGGATCTGCCCGACCTCGAGCACTAGCGCCAGATACACACCCGGCAGCACGTTCGCCAACTTGCCGCGATACCGCAGCGGCCACGCGGCCAGCACCAGGCCGACCGACACGTACAGAAAAAACTGCTCCGCGACATCCATGACGCCGAATAGGTCCGACGTCATGCCCAGAACGCCTAACGGAGTCAGGTGCGGCGCCGTCACCTGCGAACGCACCGCCTGCCATGACACCCGCGGCAGGAACGGCCGCCACGCCCACGCCACCAGCAAGACCGCCAACGCCACCGCGAGGATGCGCGCGCGCCGCCGCTCGTCGCCGCGCGCCGTGTCCGACACGCCCCACCGCCACGCCGCCACGGCCCCGATCGCCACCGCCAGCGTATGCCCAACGATCGCGCTCACCTCGATCGGTTGACCGGCAATGCCGTGCGCGATCTCGACGGCGAAAGCGAACACGCCGCCGGCAACGATCACCGCAACCGCGGCAACACCGCTCCCGATCCCCAGCTCCACCAGCGCCGCCTGCATCACCGCGCCACCCGGCGCGAACAGCGCCATGTCCGTGATCGACACCCGCGCGATCGCGAACGGCTTCACGTACCGCAGCGCGTTCGCGAGGCGGTTCGCAATCGATCCGCCGGACCACGGATTCATCCCGTGCCGGTAGAGCGGCGAAAACATCTCGGCGCCCATCGCGCACCAGTACGACACCGCGATCGTCACCAGCGGCACCCCCGCCACCGTGGCGCGCCGCCGCAGCCACGCGAAGACGCGCACCATCGCCACGAGCCCGGCCGCGCCTAACAGAGCACCCAGCGTGTTGGTCGTGACGTCGTTCACGCTCGACGTGCGCGTCGCCGAGAAAAGCTGCGCGGTCTCCACACACGCGCTCAACGCGCATCCGACCAGCGTGATCCACACCACCCGCTGCCACGCATGCGACCGCGGCGACGTCACGAGCCACACCGCGCCGAATCCCGTGAACAAGAGCACGTTCCGCGCAGCATCCACGACGTCCGATCCGGCCGTCGCGAACACCAGCGCGTGACGCCACCGCGACGCCACCATCGCCGGATTCGGGTCGTAATGGAAGTGCGTCAGCGTGGCCAGCAGCACCACGACCACGTATCCGCCGCGTGCAACGACGCGGACCCACCGGCGGGCCGTCGGATCGAATGTCACGAGCGGACCGGCAGCGCGCCCCTCAGCCGCAACCGCCTAACGCAGTCCGTCCGCACTCGGCGTGTCGGCGCGCGGTGAATGACCGCCGATCGAAACCCCGACGCCGACCCGCCAGTTGCCGCCCTTCAAGAACACCCGCGACAACGCGATGTTCGCCGTGAAATCGCGCGCGAGCACCCCGACGCCGGCCGCGAATTGGAATTGCAGCCCCGCCTCCGACCCGCTGTCGGGCTTGATCAACCCTACGCCGACGCCGGGCGCAACATACGGCACCAGCCGCAGGCCTCGCGGCGCCGGCACCAGCGACACAGGCAGCGACACCGAACCGGAGAGCAGCGTCGTGTCGTGCGGATTGGCAAAGCCGACCTGGAACGTGAGGCCAATGTCGAACGCTGCGCGCTGGTCCCCGCGACCCGTCGGGATGGCGACGAGATTCTCCGCCAACCCGAGCGCGCCCATGACGTGCGAGTCGCACGCGTTGTCGGTACAGTTAGGCCAGTAGTATCCGCCCGTCGCCGACAGCGACACGCCACCCACCGGCACCACGACGCTCAGCCCGAAGTCGTGCGTGTATTCGTGCGAGTCGAAGCTCATGAGGCCGTACCGCACGTGCACACTCACCTTCTGCGCTCGCTCGCCCGTCACGCTCACATCGAACAGCGGCCCGAGCGCCCCCGCCGGCGTCTGCGTGAGCGCCCGGTACGCCGCCGAATCGCTCGCATCCTGCGCCCGCGCGCTCGGGCAGAGGAGCACCGCACACGCCGCGAACCCCGCAAGCCCATTGAGAAGTCGCGACATGAATCCCTGAGAGAACGACCCGGCGCCGAAAACGTCCATCTGGCGGCGCGCCACAAAGTCTCTCAAGATGCCCAGCACCGCGAAACCGGGGAAGTCCTCGCATGCATCGGGCGCCCAACCGATCGGCTCGGTTCGCTATCGCTCGCAGCCATGTCCAAGATCGCCCGTCCTGCATATCTTGGTTGTGGCCTTCGGCAGGCAGTCGTCTGCCGCCGCAACGCGGTTGTCGGTTGCTGGCCGTTGCAACGCTTCGTCTCATTGTGCGATGGCTTGCCGTTGACTCATCGCGTCCCGGACGCATGGCATACACGCGTCGCTGTGCCCCGCTGACGCCCACGAGAATCCCGAAGAGCGCGTGAACGCCCCCACCAAGACCTGCCCGCAATGCGGTCAGACGTATGACTTCGAGCAGCGCTTCTGCCCGCGCGATGGCTCGACGCTGCGCGCGCCCGCTGGCAGCAACCTGGTGGGCTCCGTGCTCGCCGATCGCTATCACATCGTTCGGCGCATCGGCGAAGGCGGGATGGGTCAGGTATACCTCGCCGAGCACGTGAAGATGCGCCGGCGCAGCGCCGTGAAAGTGCTGCACCAGGGCATGGTCAACGACCCCGACGCGATCGCCCGCTTCAACCGCGAAGCCTCCAACGCGAGCCAGATCCAGCACCCGAACGTCGCCTCCATCTACGACTTCGGCGAAACCGACGACGGTCTCATTTACCTCGCCATGGAGTTCATCGACGGCGAGCCGCTGCGCAAAGTCATCGAGCGGCAGGGCGCACTCACAGCCGCCCAGGCGGCCGACATCACGCGACAGGTCGCCGATGCGCTCGACGCCGCGCACGAAATGGGCATCGTCCACCGCGATCTCAAGCCCGACAACATCATGATCGCGCGCGGCCGCAACGGGGAAGACGTGGCCAAGGTGGTCGACTTCGGCATCGCCAAGGCCACGACCGGCGACGACCAGAAAGTCACGCGCACCGGCCTCGCCATCGGGACGCCCGAATACATGTCGCC
>DAHUXU010000469.1 GCA_027307005.1 Gemmatimonadota bacterium | reverse complement strand
GGCGACATTGCGTTAGGCGCTGACCTGGACGTGCTGTCCGACGAGGCGCTGTGCGACCTCGCCGCGCGCACGACCATCTTCGCCAAGCTCACGCCTACCCAGAAGACGCGCATCGTCGGCGCTCTGCGCAGCCGCGGCCACACCGTCGGTTTTCTCGGCGACGGCATCAACGATGCCGGCGCGCTCCGCGAGGCCGATGTCGGCAGCTCCGTCGACTCGGCCGTCGACATCGCGAAGGAATACGCCGACATCATCCTGCTCGAGAAGAGCTTGATGGTGCTCGAGGAAGGCGTCATCGAAGGACGCAAGACGTTCGGCAACATCATGAAGTACATCAAAATGACCGCGAGCTCGAACTTCGGGAACGTCTTCAGCGTGCTCATCGCCAGCGCGTTCCTGCCGTTTCTGCCGATGCTGCCGATCCAGCTGCTGATCCAGAACCTGCTGTATGACATCTCGCAGATTTCGATTCCGTTCGATGACATGGATGCCGATTACCTCACGCGGCCGCGAATCTGGAAAGCCGACGACATCGGCCGATTCATGGTCTGCATCGGCCCGATCAGTTCCATCTTCGACGTCGCGACGTTCCTGCTCATGTGGTACGTGTTCAAGGCGAACGCCCTCCCGCACCAGGCGCTGTTCCAGTCGGCGTGGTTCGTCGAAGGCCTGCTCTCGCAAACGCTCATCGTCCACATGATTCGCACGGCCAGAGTGCCGTTCGTCCAGAGCCGCGCGGCATGGCCGGTGCTGGCGCTGACCGCCACGATCATGGTGATCGGCATCGCGCTCCCGTTCATTGCGTTAGGCGAACGCGTCGGCCTCGAGCCGCTGCCCGGCAGCTACTTCCTGTGGCTGATCGGCATTCTGTTGTCGTACGGGTTGCTCACTCAGGTCGTGAAGACCTGGTACATCCGCCGCTTCCACGCCTGGCTGTAGCGCGATGCGACTCGCATCCATGATCTACGCCGTCGACGCGCACGCCTGCGGCGAGCCCGGTCGAGTGATCGTCGGCGGCGTGCTGGACGTGCCCGGCGCATCGATGTTCGAGAAGATGTGCCATCTGCGCGAACACGCCGACGCGCTGCGGCTGCGCATGCTGCGCGAGCCGCGCGGCTATCCCGCCGCCAATTGCAACGTCATTCTCCCACCGACGCATCCCGAGGCCGATGCGGGCTTCGTGATCATGGAGCAGGCCGAGTATCCCGGCATGTCGGGCACCAACACGATCTGCGTCACCACCGTCCTGCTCGAAACCGGCATGCTTCCCATGCGCGAGCCGGTGACCGAGCTGACCCTCGAGACGCCCGCGGGTCTCGTGCGCGTGCGCGCCGACTGCGTCGACGGCAAGGTGCAGCGCGTCACGTTCCGCAACGTGCCCGCGTTCGCCGTGCACCTCGATGCGCCGGTCGAAGTGCCACACCTGGGCACGGTGCCGGTGGACGTCGCGTACGGCGGGATGTTCTACGTGATCGCCGACGCCGGCCGCTTCGGCCTCCGCCTAACGCCGGACGAGGGACGCGACATCGTGCGCCTGGGCGAGATGATCAAGGCGGCGGCCCGCGAGCAGTTGCCCGTGTCGCATCCCGAGCAGCCGGGCTTCAACGGCATCACCATCGCCCAACTGTCCGGCGCCCCGTCGTCGCCGGGCGCGCACGCGCGCAATGCGGTGGTGGTGTCGACGGGCACGCTCGACTGGAACCGGCCGGCCACCTGGACCGGCGCGATCGACCGCTCACCGTGCGGCACGGGCACCTGCGCGAAGATGGCGACGCTGCACGCCCGCGGACTGCTGCCGCTGGAGCGCGATTTCCAGCACGAGGGAGTGTTAGGCACGGTATTCACCGGCCGCCTCGTGGCCGAGACGATGGTGGGCGCCTACCGCGCCGTCGTGCCGACCCTCAGCGGACAAGCCTGGATTACCGGATTCAGCTCGTACGTCCTCGACCCGACCGACCCGTTCCCGGAGGGCTTCACCGTCGGCGACATCTGGTGACGCGTGAGTTAGGCACCCGCCATCTCTTTCGCCTTCGCGACCACGGCCTCCATCTCGCTCCGGTACGTCGAGAACGTGTCGTCGACGATGGCGAGGGTCGGAATCTGACCCTCGCGGAGCGACAGCGTGTGCGGGTTCCACGCGTTGAATCCGGATTCGTGCACGCCGCTGCTGCCGCGCCCCGGCGCGGGATGACTCAAGTGCTGGAAGAACCGCGCATACCGCTCGACCTCGTCGCGAACCTCCCATTGCGAGAACGACTGGTAGAGCGGCAGGAACGAGAGCAGGGCGTCGTAGTGCATCTCGCCGCACGCGAGGACGCGCGGATGCGCGCGCGCAATGTCGTGCACCAGGCGACGCGTGCCCTCGTGCATGTCGGCGCGCGGGTTGTTCACCCAACCACCGGCGATGTCGAGAAAGTAGGCGTCCACATCGTAGCGCTCGATCGCGTCCAGAATCCGGGCGGACAACCAGCCGCGCCATGCATCGACACCGAGATTCATGTACGACAGCCATCCCTCCTGATGGCGGTCGTTGTCCCAGTCGACCCAATTCAAGTCGAGTGGGTCGCCGTCGATCTTCGCCGTCGCGGCTCCGGCGATCCGGCCGAAGTTTTCCGCGTGCCGGTTCGCCGCGTTCGCGCCGAACATCGGCATGAAGCGAACGCCGAGCGCGTGTCCTTCGTTCACCAGACGCCGCAAGCCGGCGTCGCCGCCTAACCGATCGGCGGCGCGGTACCGCGGATAGTCCCAGTAATACCGGCCGTCCCACGACGGAAGAAACGCCAACACGCGTTCGCCCGCCATGCGCGCCGCGGCCCAACGCACGATCTCGAGCATGCGCGCGAAGTCGTTGAACACGTAGCCCGTGTAGTGCATGCCGTGCAGCGTCAACACGAGCGCCGTGCGCCGGAGCCAGTCGGGAACATCGCGCCGCGCGTCCCACGTCGTGAGGTGATACGCCTCGCGCAGATGCGCGAAGTGCGGCGTCACCGCGGCGGCGAGCGTCGTCTCGTGCGCCAGGCGCCACGTCGGCGTCGTCACGTCCGAGCGGGAAAGCCAGCCCTCGGTTTCGTGCACGGCCTCGACGCGATAGGCGCGTTCGCCGGGCTGAAAGTAGAAGCGTTTGGTCCGCACGCGATCATCGAGCGAGGACATCGAGATGAAGGATCCGTCGCTCGCCTGGATGATCGCGAGCGGCGTCGGCATGCCGCCCGCCTCGCCCGGGCCAACGAGATCGCCGCCGCTGAACGGATAGCCGAGGAGAA